>JBOHQZ010000075.1:0-13784 GCA_050732275.1 bacterium | reverse complement strand
ACCGCCGGCATCGAAGAGGTAAGCTCTCCCCACATTATTGGCAGCCCCGACAGCGAAAGCAGGTGCGCCAATGAGGACGTTGCTGCCGGCAACCGCGATCGCGAAGCCGAACTCGTTAGCGGTGGCCTCCGGATTTGAAAAAGTTGCCAGCAGACCGCCGGTGTCGCCATCGAAGAGGTAGACTTTGTTTGCCCCGGGGGCGCCGATGAGAAGGTCGTCGCCGAAAGCCGCGACCGCGGCGCCAAACAGAGCATCGGTGGCCGGGTTGGGACTGATGATGGCCAGCAGCGGCGTGCTGCTGGCAGCATCAAAAAGATAGGCCGCGCCGGAGTTGCTAGCGAGCGTGTCGTCTTGGCTTGCGCCCACGAGAATTTTGTTGCCAACGGCCGCCACGGCGTTGCCAAACCGGTCGTCAAGCTTCGGAGTGGGGTTGGGAAACGTTTGTTTCAATGTAAAGGTTTGCGCGAGCGCTGCCCCGGCCAACGCCACCAATGCCACGAGAACGGTAGAAAAAGCCTTTTGCATCACAGCCTCCTGTGTAGTTTTGATTAAGAGTAAGCATGCGTTGATTACAGAAATCCGTCTTTTTCTCCATCGCTCTCACACAGAGAAGCCCGGAAAGCTGCACTAAGAAATGCGCTGAGGTGATTGGGAAAGAGATGATAACAGTGACAAAAGCCATCCTTTTATACAACGCTTTATTTACCAAATTTTTTGTAAAGTGCGTAAAAAAAAGATTCAATTTGTAAGCGCTGGCGTGGCATCATCCCTCCGTTTTTTCCGCAATCCCCCGCCATGAAAGGTAATCCAAAATGAATGTGTGACAATCCCTCGGGATTCGGAGCGAATGAGTTTAATTTTATGCAACAATTACTTCTACTCACCTTGGTGGCGCTCCTCGTCGGCATTGCTATTTTTGCGGGGTTGAGAACCGGCCAGGAGACCATGCAGCAAGTCAACGAATATGACGTGGCGCTGGAGGCCATAGTGATTGCCGGCTATTCCCAGGCTTGGTATCGCAAGCCGGCTGAAATGGGCGGCGGCGGCGGTTCGTTTTTGCATCTGACTATGGCGACGCTCCCTTACGACTCGCTTAAGATCAATAGCCGTTTTGAGTTGTCAGAGGTGCAAGCAGAGAGCTTTCGCTTGACCGGCTTCGGCGTGGAGGGGAGGCCGCTGCGCGTGACCGTCGTGGTGTCTGCGGATTCGATCTCCGGGTTGACGATAACGCGATAGCATAGTTTTGCCCGCAATCCCACGGACGCAGTCGTTTTGCCTTCGCTCATGGCTATTTGATATTGCTAAATGTGTCGCCGCGAGGCGCGGGTTTGCGCAATCGGCGTAAGAAACATGTAATTTTTTGATGAAATCATGGCGCAACCGCAGTCTCTTTTCCGAAATGGTCAAAATAGGCGCGGTTGCGTTTTTTTATTTTGGTGAACAATGTCCAACAAGAATTTGCAGTTAGTCGTTGCACTACTTTTCATATTTTCCGGCATCACCGGACTTATTTACCAAATCGTTTGGTTCAAATATCTGTCGTTATTTCTCGGCAACACCACGTATGCGCAAACCGTCGTGCTGGCCACCTTCATGGGCGGGCTTGCCATCGGCGCCTGGCTTTGGGGCCGGCGCGCCGATGCCTCGAAGCGCCCGCTCGCCGTGTATGCCGGCCTCGAAATCGGTATCGGCGTTTATTGCCTGCTGTATCCGACTTTCATCGGCTTCGTGCGCGATGGCTTCATTGCCATGGTTCACGCTGCCAATCTGCCAAGCGATGGGGCGGCGGTCCTGGCGCTGAAATTTCTGCTCAGTCTGCTCACCTTGTTGTTGCCGACGGTGCTCATGGGTGGAACCCTGCCCGTGCTCGTCAAAGCGCTTTCGCAAAGCCTGGATGAGTCGGGAAAAAATGTGGCGTTGCTCTATTTTCTGAACAGCTTGGGCGCGGTGATGGGATCGGCGCTCGGCGGTTTTGTCTTTGTTCCCCAAATTGGCTTGCAGGCCTCCATGCTGCTGACGGCGATTTTCAATTTGGCGATCGGCGCATGCGCTTTGCTTCTTAACCAACGCGCCTCTCGCCCAAGCGAGTCTGAAAGCGAAATGGCGCCGGCATCCGAACGCATATTTTCGGCGAAAGAAATGTCGGTTGCCCTGCTTGTCGCCGGCATTTCCGGCATGGCGTCCATGATGTATGAAATCGGCTGGGTGCGTTTGCTCGTTCTGGTGCTGGGCTCTTCAACCTATTCCTTCTCGCTGATGCTGATCGCTTTCATTGCCGGCATTACGCTGGGAAGCTGGATCGTTTCGAGCCTGATCACGCGAATAAAAAATCTTTTTACTTTTCTCGCCGTCTGCCAGGCCGGTGCGGCGATGGCCTTGTGTGCCACCTTGCCGCTTTATGGCCGCTTGCCCTACTATTTCGTGCATTTAGGCAAAATTCTCCAGCGCTCGGAGACGACCTATCCGATTTTTCTCTCGTTGCAATTCGTTTTCTGCTTTCTGGTGATGGTGGTGCCAACGATTTTTTTGGGAATGACCCTGCCGGTTGCCAGCCGCATCGCCACGCAAAGTGTCGGTGCCTTGGGCAAATCGATAGGCAACGTGTTTTCCATTAATACGTTGGGTACCGTGCTCGGGTCGCTGCTTGCCGGCTTGGCGCTGATTCCGTTTATCGGCATCAAGCATACAATTGAAGTTGGCCTCGGCTTGAATATTCTAATGGCGCTGCTGGTGTTGTTTTACGGCGCCCAGACGACGCCAAGGTTACGATTCGCTGGCGCCGGGTTGGTATTGGCCGTTGCGCTCGTTTATTTTCTGATGGCGCCGAATTGGAGCCAGTCGGTGAGCCTTTCCGGAGTTTTCAGGTTAATCATTCAAAATACACCGGCGCCGAAGGATTATGCCTCGTTTAGAGGCGTGTTTGCCGACCAAAAAATTTTGTATTATCGCGAGGGACGCTCCGCCACTGTCGCTGTCGGTGAAGATCGCGACAATCCCAATCCCGATCGCGTGCTTGTGGTTAACGGCAAAGCTGATGCTTCTGCGCACGGCGATCTGCCGACGCAGACTTTGGTCGGCCAGTTGCCGATGCTGTTTCATCCGCAGCCCGACAGCGTGTTTGTGATCGGTCTCGGCAGTGGCGTCACGCTCGGCAGCGTGCTGACGCACGACGTCAAATTAGTGGATTGCGCGGAAATCTCGCCGGAAATCATTGAAGCCTCCGAATTCTTCAGTGCGTTCAACAACAAGCCACTCGCCGATGCGCGGACGCACCTCTACGTGGATGATGCGCTGGCCTTCCTCAAGTTGACGCCGCGACGCTATCAAGTGATCGTCAGCGAACCGACCAATCCCTGGATTGCCGGCGTCGGCAACCTCTACACCTCGGAGTTTCTCAATCTTTGCAAACAACGCCTCGCCGATGATGGATTGATGGTACAATGGTTTCACGTCTATGAAATGGACGACAAGACCGCCCGGCTCGCCTTCCGAACGTTTCGCTCGGTTTTTCCTCATGTCACGATATGGCAGGCGATGACCACCGATTTTATACTGTTAGGCTCAAAGCAACCGTTTGCGTTTGATCTGGCGACTCTGCAAGCGAAACTCACGAATGAGCGCGTCAAGCAAAATCTTGCCCGAATTCAACTTGACGATCTTCCGACAGTATTGTCGTTGGAGATCATGACGCAAAGCGCGCTGGATCAATACATCGGCATGGGCGAACTCAACACCGAAGATCGTCCGCTGCTGGAATATTGGGCGCCAGGCGCTTTTTTTGCCAGTAGTGGCCCTTCCGGCTTTTTCGCCTATGATGAACGGAGAGATTTTCGAAACACGGAACTGTTGTTAACTCGTTATCATTCGCAAAAGCCGCTGACGAACGAAGAGTGGCTGCGAATCGGCGCGCTTCACACCGCAACTTGGCGCGGCAGCTTGAAGTACGGTTACGCGGCGTTGGCGGCGCATGACACGGCGCAAGCTAATGGTGTGGTCACGCTAGAGAAACTGGCGGCAACCGCCGAACGCTTGGGCCGGCACGAGGAAAGCTTGCGTTATCGCCAGCGGCTGGTCAAGCTCAAGCCCAACGACGCCATCAACCTGGCAAGTTATGCCTGGCAGAAATTCAGTCAGGACTTCGCCAAAACCTGCCCAACCACGGATTATGATGGACGTGAGATTGAAGCCCTGTTCAAACGCGCGATTGCAAGCGCCGCCGATACGGTCGATCGGTTGCGAGTACGATTGGGAGATTTTTATTACCTGACCTCCCGCGATGCCGAGGCGGAAGAAAATTATCGCCAGGCCTTGATTATCCGCGGTAAGCACACGCCCGATCCGGGAATCTCGCAAGACGCGCTGTTGCTCAGCCTGTCGCGCTCATTGTTTCACTTGGGCCAGCTCGACCAGGCGCTCACTTGTGCTGCGCAAGCCGTTTTTGAGAATTCCGAGAACGAAGCGGCGAAGAATTTCTTTTTTTATCTTCGGTCCTTGGCGAACCAGGCGAAGAACCCTTGATGAGCAGACGTGTCTGATGATGCTGTAAAGCATATGCCCCGAAGGCTACGCCCGTAGGGGGTAAAATTGACTAACCTAGGGTAAACGCGCTGGGAAAGAGAAACCATCCGCGGTATGATAGTCACGTGTACGGGACGAAATCAAATTGCGTAGATAACACCCCGGCCCATCATTCCGCGCCGTTGGCGCTTGAGGCTGTATGCTAAACTTTATCTTGGGGCGTTGCCCCAAGCTTTTAAAGGCCGCCCCTTCGGGGCTTTTGAACTTGTTAAACCCTTGGCGTACAATCTTTTGATGAAATCGTGGCACGACCGCAGTCTCTCTTTGCCGAAATGGTGAAAAGGGCGCGGTTGCGTTTTTATTTTGAGTGAACAATGTCCAACAAAACTTCGCAGTTCGTCGTTGCACTACTTTTTATATTTTCCGGCTTAACCGGACTTACTTACCAAATCGTTTGGTTCAAATATCTGTCGTTGTTTCTCGGCAACACCACGTATGCGCAAACCGTGGTGCTGGCCACCTTCATGGGCGGGCTTGCCATCGGCGCCTGGCTTTGGGGACGGCGCGCCGATGCCTCGAAGCACCCGCTCGCCATATATGCCGGCCTCGAAATCGGTATCGGGATTTATTGCCTGCTATATCCGGCTTTCATCGGCTTCGTGCGCGATGGCTTCATTGCTATCGTCCACGCTGCCAATCTGCCAAGCGATGGGGCGGCGGTCTTGGGCCTGAAATTTCTGCTCAGTCTGCTTACGCTGTTGTTGCCGACCGTGCTCATGGGGGGAACCCTGCCCGTGCTCGTCAAAGCGTTTTCGCACAGCCTCGAGGAGTCTGGCAGAAATGTGGCGCAGCTCTATTTTTTGAACAGCTTCGGCGCCGTGCTCGGCGCGGCGATCGGCGGTTTTGTCTTTATTCCCCAAATTGGCCTGCGCGCCTCCATGCTGCTGGCGGCAATTTTCAATCTGGTGATCGGCGTCTGTGCTTTGTTTATCTACCGGCGCGCCTCTTATTCAAGCGAGCCTGAAAGCGCAATAGCGCCGGAATCCGAACACATATTTTCGGCGAAAGAAATGTCGGTTGCCTTGCTTGTCGCTGGCTTTTCCGGCATGGCCTCCATGATGTATGAAATTGGCTGGGTGCGTTTGCTCGTTCTCGTGCTGGGCTCTTCCACTTATTCCTTCTCGCTGATGCTGATCGCTTTCATCACCGGCATCACGCTGGGAAGCTGGATCGTTTCAAATCTGATTACCAAAATCAAAAATCTTTTTGTTTTTCTCGCCGTCTGCCAGGCCGGCGCGGCGGTGGCCTTATGCGCCACCTTGCCGCTTTACGGCCGGTTGCCTTACTATTTCGTGCACATGGGCAAAATGCTCCAGCACTCGGGAACGACCTATCCGATTTTTCTCGCGTTGCAATTCATTTTCTGCTTTCTGGTGATGGTGGTGCCAACGACTTTTTTGGGCATGACCCTGCCGGTTGCCAGCCGCATCGCCACACGCAGCGTCAGCGCCTTGGGCAAATCGATCGGCAACGTGTTTTCCATTAATACGCTGGGCACCGTGCTCGGGTCGCTGCTTGCCGGCCTGGCGCTGATTCCGCTTATCGGCATCAAGCATACGATTGAAGCCGGCCTCGGCTTGAATATTCTGATGGCGCTGCTGGTCTTATTCACCGGCGCGCAGCCGGCGCCAAGATTGCGATTCGCCGGCGCCGGGTTGGTATTGGCCGTTGCGCTTACCTATTTTCTGATGACGCCGAATTGGAGCCAGTCGGTGAGCCTGTCCGGCGTTTTCAGGTTAATCAATCAAAATACACCGGCGCCGCAAGATTATGCCTCGTTCTCCGGCATGTACGGTAACACAAATGTATTTTATTATCGCGAGGGACGCTCCGCCACCGTCGCCGTCGCGGAAAAACACGAGCAGACTGATACGCATCGAATACTCGTGGTCAATGGCAAAGTCGACGCTTCCGTCAGCGGCGATCTGCCGACGCAGATTCTGGTCGGCCAATTGCCGATGCTGTTTCATCCGCAGCCCGACAGCGTGTTTGTGATCGGTCTCGGCAGCGGCGTCACGCTTGGCAGCGTGCTGACGCATGAGGTCAAATTAGTGGATTGCGCGGAAATCTCGCCGGAAATCATTGCAGCTTCCGAATTCTTCAATGCCTTCAACAACAAACCGCTCGCTGATGCGCGGACGCGGCTCTACGTGGATGATGCGCTCGCCTTCCTCAAATTAACGCCACGACGCTATCAGGTGATCGTCAGCGAGCCGACCAACCCCTGGATTGCCGGCGTCGGCAACCTCTACACTTCGGAGTTTCTAAATCTTTGCAAACAACGGCTCACCGAGGATGGTCTCATGGTGCAATGGTTTCACCTTTATGAAATGGACGACAAGACCGCCCGGCTCGCCTTTCGCACGTTTCGCTCCGTTTTTCCTTATGTCACGATATGGCAGGGGTTGGACACCGATATAATTCTCATGGGTTCAAAGCAGCCGCTACAGCTTGACCTCGCGGCCATGCAAGCAAAATTCGAAACGGCGCGCGTGCAGGAAAATCTCTCCCGCATTCAAATTAACGATATCCCGACGTTACTGTCGTTGGAGATGATGACCCAAAGCGCGCTGGAACATTATGTCGGGCCGGGTGAGCTCAACACCGAAGATCGTCCGCGGTTGGAATATTGGGCGCCGCGCGCCTTTTATGTCAACTATGGCGCCTCAGGCTTTCTTACCTATGATGAACGGATGGACTTCCGCAACGTCGATCTGCTTTTGACCCGTTATCATGCGCAAAAGCCGGTAACGAATGAAGAGTGGCTGCGAATCGGCGCGCTCCACACCACGGAATCTCGCGGCAGCTTGAATTATGGTTACGCCGTGTTGGCGGCGCATGACACGGCGCAAGCTGACGGCGTGGTCACGCTCGAAAAACTGGCGGCAACGGCAGAGCGCTTAGGCCGGCCCGAGGAAAGCTTGCGCTATCGCCAGCGGCTGGTCAAGCTCAAACCCAACGATGCCGTGGCCATGGCAAATTATGCCTGGCAAAAATTCAGCCTGGACTTTCCCAGGACCTATCCCATCGCGGGTTATGACGGCGGTGAGATTGAAGCGCTGTTTAAGCGTTCGATTGCCAGCGTCGCCGATACGGTCGATCTGTTGCGAATACGATTGGGAGATTTTTACTCCCTGACGGCCCGCTATGTCGAGGCGGAAACAAATTATCGTAAGGCCTTGATGATCCGCCGCGAGCACGTGCCGGATCTGAGTATCTCGCAAGACGCGCTGTTGCTTAGCTTGTCGCGCGCATTATTTCGCCAGGGCCAGCTCGACCAGGCGCTCCAGTGTGTCATGCAAGCCATTTTTGCGAATCCCGAGAACGAACCGGCGAAGAATTTCTTTTTTTATCTTCGGTCCATGGCGAAAAAGGCGAAAAAGGCGAAAAAACCTTGACGAGACAGTCAGAACGATTTGCCTGCAGAACCGCGCCGTAGTGGCATATTTATAGATTTTTCAGCGCGCAGATGCTTGATTTTGCTGCACGTGCCACCGCCGGTCGCGTTGCGGTTTACGCAATTGGTGTGAGAAGCATGTAATTTTTAATGAAATCGTAGCGCAATCGCAGTCTCTCTTCCGAAATGGGGAAAATAGGTGCGGTTGCGTTTTTTATTTTATCGCGAAGATTTTTTAACCAACCGCTAATTCACGCGCATGTACGCTAATTTTTTATTCGTGCTGATTAGCGTTAATTGGCGGTTGACATATTTGGTTGCGGCAAATTGCCGCGTGACGTCAAATAAAACAGAATGGGTCCAGAAATCAGCAACAACGGGGGTGGAGTGCTTGACGCGCTGATGCGCATCAGCCACACGATCAACACCCTGCAAGAGCCTGACGCCTTGCTGGAAAAAATCATGGACATCGCCGTCGAAACCGTCGGCGCCGAGCGCGGCTTCCTGATTTTGAGCGGCGATGCCGGCGGCCTGACGGTGCGGACCGCGCGCAATATCTCCGAGCAGAACATTCAAAATCTGACCACCTTTTCCAATAGTGTGGTGCACAGCGTTCTGCAAACCGGCGAGGCCTTGCTCTCTTACGATGCCCAGGCCGACGCGCGCTTGCAGGAAATGCAAAGCATTGTCATGAATCGCATTCAGGCGGTGGCGTGCGTGCCGCTGAAAATCAAAGAGCGCCCCATCGGCGCCATTTATCTGGACAGCATCAAGCGCCGCAGCGGCTTCACCGAAACCAGCACTTCGTTTCTCACGACGTTCGCGAACCAGGCGGCCATCGCCATCGAAAATGCGCAGTTTTACCAACAGCTTCAGGAAGAAAACCGCCAACTGCGCAAACAGGCGCAAAAGGCCCACAGTTTCACCGACATCGTCGGCCAAAGCCCGCGCATGAAGCAGGTTTTCGACATGATGAGCAGCGTGGCGGAATCGGACGCCACCGTGCTCATTCAAGGCGAGAGCGGCACCGGCAAGGAGTTGGTGGCGCGCGCGCTGCACTATCACGGCAGCCGCCGCGACAAGCCGTTCGTAGCGCTCTTCTGCGGCTCGCTGCCGGAATCGCTGTTGGAAAGCGAGCTGTTCGGCCACAAAAAAGGCTCGTTTACCGGCGCGACGAGCGACAAAAAGGGGCTGTTCGAGACCGCGGACACCGGCACGTTTTTTCTCGACGAGATTGCCGACATCAGCCCGCGGCTGCAAACCCAACTGCTGCGCGTTTTGCAGGAAGGCGAGATCAAGCGCGTCGGCGAGAATCACGTGCGCCACGTCGACGTGCGCATCATCGCCGCCACCAACAAAAATTTGACGGAGAAAATCAAAGACGGCTCGTTCCGCGAGGATCTGTTTTACCGCCTGAACGTGATCAACATCGTGCTGCCGTCGCTGCGCGAGCGCGTGGACGACTTGCCGTTGCTCACCCAACATTTTTTGCAAAAATTCGCCGCCAAATCTAAAAAGCACATTCACGGCTTCACCACCGACGCCTTGAACCTGCTGGCGCAATACCATTGGCCGGGAAACGTGCGCGAGCTGGAAAACACCATCGAGCGCGCCGTCGTGCTCGCCAAGGGCGCGCTCATCGGCCCGGCGGAGCTGCGGCTCTCGGCGGAGCCGAACGGCCATCTGTCGCTGCCCTCCGGCATGACGCTCGAGCAACTGGCGCGGCACCTGGTCGAACAAACCCTGCGTGAGACCGGCGGCAACGTTACTCATGCCGCCGCCCGTTTGGGCGTGTCGCGGCGCTGGATTCAATACAAACAAAAGCAATGGGATCATGCTCGAAATTGATGGTTACCATATTTTTGCTGAGCTCAAGCGCGGTCCGGTGACCACGATTTTCAAGGCGCTCGATACCCGCCATGGCCGGATTGTGCTCATTAAGCTGTTGCACGCGGAAGCCGCCTCCGAAACCAACCGTCTCGTCCAGTTTTTGCAGGAGAGCAACATCACCGCGCTGATGCTGCACCCCAATCTGCGCCATATTTACCAATCCGGCATGGTCGGCGACGAGCACTTTCTGGCTTTGGAATACGTCGAGGGGCCGACGCTCTTCGAGCTGATCAATCGCCACAAAAAGCTGCCCATCGACATTTGCTTGTTCATTGGCAAAGAGCTGGCGAAAGCCATGGCCGCGGTGCATCGCTATAATGTTCTGCACCTGGACGTGAAACCGCACAATATTTTTCTTTCGTTTGCCGGCGACGTCAAGCTCGGCGACCTGGGGATGGCGCGCGAGCTGATGGACTCGAATCCCACCATCGTCGGCACGCCCGCGTACATGTCACCGGAGCAGGTGTTCGGCCGCGAGATCACCAAGTCCAGCGATCTGTTCTCGTTCGGCGCGGTGTTGTATGAAATGCTCACCGGCGAGGCCGCCTTTGCCAACCGCACGCTGTCCGCGACGTTGCATCATGTGGCCAATTGGGAGCCGGTGCCGATCGCCAAGCTGCGGCCGGAGGTGCCGAGTGAGTTCGTTGCCACCTGCCAAAAGCTGCTGGCGAAAAACCCGGACGAGCGCTATCGCGATGCCGAGGCCGTTATCGAGCATTTGACCTGGCTCGAGCAGTTGTATGGCTTGACAATAACGAAACATGAGCTTGCCGATTTTATCACCTCGCCGGAAACGTATCGCCAGGTCGATTTGCAACAGCGTGTTGCCATCGCCGAACCCGGCTTGGAGACAAAAAGTTACAGCCGTGCGCCAACCCTGAGCTGGGGAGCAGCCGCGGTGGTGAGCGCGGCCATGTTCCTGGCCGGCGTGATTTTTATCAGCGTCTTGAAGATGAAGGTTGAGAACAAGACGATAAGTGCCGCCAGCCAGACCGCTGTGACGGTACCGGCGCTTCTTCCACCTCAGCCGGAGGAGTACGGTTATCTCGATTTGTCGGTAAAGCCGTGGGGCGCGGTAAGCATCGGGCCGGAAGCGCTGGGCAAGACACCTTTGCAGCGGCCGATTCCATTGCCTGTTGGCTCGCACAAAGTGCGCGTTCAGCACCCACAATGGGGGGAAAAAGAGATCGAAGTGCAGATCAGCGTTGGAGATACGCTGCGCCGGCGCCTCGATCTCACCAAACCGTAATTTGGATTGACTGGTTTGGTAATTTGAAGCTGAGAAAATTTTTCCCCACAGATTGAAAAAGCCCACGGATAAATGCTGGAAAAACTTGGCCGTGGGTGCTGCGATCAGCCGGGGAAATCGATTCGGTTCGATTTTTGAATCAAGAATGCTGCCAGTGTGAGGTTTCTCAGCCTAAGACCGCCGCTAAACAATTCTTTAAGAGCGCGTTTGACAAGTTGGAAATCGAGACTTCTAAAAAACCGTCACTCGAGCGTTTTTCAGCGAAGCAGTCTCTTGCTTGCTAAAAGATCGCTTCGGCGGAGTCCCGAAAAGCGGGGCAAAAAGCGCCTGGCGATGACAAGAGTTGCTTAGAAGTGGCTTTCCAAATGCGCTTTAAGTAATTTTGGATTTCATTGTTGAAGTATAAAGTCAAAGAAATGATTTTGACTTAAATCATTTTGACTAATTGTTTTTAGGTTTTGTGCCTGTCAACTGGCCATTCGCATTAAGGCTTTGTTTCATTAACAGTTTTGTCACAATCACCTTGCTTTAAATTGTTGAAATCATCGTTCTGCTAAAAAACCTCGCATGGCCGCGAAAAAATTTTGCAGTTTATCTTGCCGTCGCGCCTGCTTGTTCTTTGGTAAATGACACTGCCCTTGATTTGAAGCCGATAAATCCTTGATAATGCGGCATCGCTGCTTGAAAGCCCCGGCGCAAATTGAAACGGCCGATAACTGGCATGGGGTTTGTAGAATATAAAGACCGTTGAAGTTATTAGCGTCTTCAATGCGTTGAGCAAGGATTTGCATCATCACCACATTTCCGAAAAGGCTACGCCCGTAGGGAAGGTTGATGAACCTCAAAGGATTTGAGTTGTGTACTAGGGATTGTATGCAACGAAGCACTTAGGAACAGAACGAGAAGCGCGGCACGCAATGCGTAAAACGTAAAGCGTAATGCGTAATGCGATGATGCGCTTCTCGTTCTAAGTTTACGTCTGACGTCTTACGTTTTACGCCTTACGTTTTAAGCTTTACGCCTTACGTTTTACGTCTCACGTCCGACGTTTTCAAACGCTCATCAAGGGAGTGATGATCGGCTTCTTTGATGAGCGTTTTTTATGGCAATTCATTTTGTAAACACCGTCACCCGGAGGCCTTTGCTGGCACAGGAAGATTGTAAGACGAAGGAGAAGTTGCCGGGGAGAAATTTACCTTGTGTACCTGACGAAAACAATTAAAACCAAACAACCGGCCGTACGCCAAGTGAAACTTAAAAACAAAACTTTCTCTGGCGCGACCGGCCGTGATTTTCAACCAACCAAACCAATTTAACAGGAGCACTGCATCATGGGTCAACAACAACTTTTGTTGCTCGTACTCGCCGCTGTGATCGTCGGAACCGCGGTGGTCATCGGCATTAATATGTTTGCGCAAAATTCGGTTCAGGCCAATCAGGACGCCGTTGCGCAGGATGTTATCACCATCGTCTCGAGGGCACAGGCGTGGTTTAAGAAGCCAACTGTGATGGGCGGCGGCGGCCATAATTTCACGGGTCTCACAGATACCCCCGCCGGCTTCGCCAAGCTCGGTTTATCCCAGACTAATGCGAATGGAAGTTATAGCATGACGGTGGCTGCCAAGACCATAACCGTCAAAGGGACCGGCATTGAAGATGGCGATGCTGATGGCACCGCGTTGACCGTCACCATCACGGGTGCTGATTCAGTTGGTGTTCCGGCTGCAGTTCTGGCGGACTAAATGTTTCACAAGCACAAGGACATGCCGGTAAGGTCACGGCCTGCCCTTGTGTTTGAAGTTTCGAAAAAGCAGAATAATTTTTATCATGGCTGAATTCCGTTATCAAGGCGTGACGCTCGGGGGAAAGCCCACGCAGGGCACGGTGCTGGCGCCGAACCGTTTCGAGGCCAAACGCAAAGTCATTGAACTTATAAAAGAGCGCCAGGTTCGCGTCAAAGCGCTGCACAAACGCTCCCCTTTTGTCTACAAGGTCCGCAAGCCGGGCAGCAAAAAGGTTATACGCGGCGAGATTTCCGCCTTCACCGACAAGGAAGTGCGCGAATCGCTGGTGCGCATGGGCTACCAGATTATCGAAGTGCGGCGCAGCCTCTTTAATTTCAAGGCGGGGGTGGCGCCAAAGGACGTCGTTGTTTTCATTCGGCTGTGCTCGGATTTGCTGCGCGAGCAGTTTCCGTATGACGAAATCCTGGCCATGCTGGCCAACGACATGGAAAACGCCCGGCTGCGCGAAACGGTGATGGAGATCCACAAGGATCTCAAAATGGGCAAGGAGGGCAAGCAGGTCTTTATCAAGCACGCCGACGTGCTCGGCAAATTCACCGTCCACATGCTGAGCATCGCCGCCACCAGCGGCAATATGGCGGATATTTATGAGAACACCGCCAAATTTTTGGAGCGCTCGGCTGATTTCAAAAAGAATATCCGCAGCACGTTGTTCATGCCGGCCATCGTTTTCTTCGCCGCGCTTGGCGCGCTGATTTTTTACGTCATGTACATTTTCCCCAAAATTGCCGGCCTGCTGCTCAAATACAAAATCGCCGTACCGCCGATGACCGCGGCCACGATGTCGATCAGCAATTTTCTGCAGGATAATATCCTTTGGCTCTTGCTCGCCGTCTTTCTCCCGATCATCGGCATAGCTATATAT
>JBOHQZ010000074.1:0-13831 GCA_050732275.1 bacterium | reverse complement strand
GAACTATCCCAATCCTTTCAATCCCTCAACGACCATCCGTTTTAATCTCCCCCAAGCGGCGCCGGTAAAACTGGCCATCGTCAATCGCTTGGGCCAAACCGTGCGCGTTTTGCTTGACGGCAAAATCGCCGGCGGTGAGCACGTGATGCAATGGGATGGCCTCGACAATGACGGATTTAGTGTTCCCAGCGGCGTCTACTTATACCGGCTTGAAAGCGGCGGGGAAGTCCAAACCAGAAAACTGATTCTATTGTAGTAACCCAATCAAACAGAAAGCCCTCAGCAAGAAAGGGGCTTTCTGTTCATAACATCAAATCGCCGGAAGCGCCATCCTTAAAATAAACATCACCAGTAAAAAATTTCAAGTATCACCTCAGTTACGGGTGGGTAGCGCAGACATCTTGTCTGCAGTCTGGAAGACTGCGCTACGATTTTCCCCCTGTGACTGAGGCATTACAATTTCAAGTATTCCCTCAGTGAAGGGGGGTAGCGCAGACATCTTGTCTGCAGTCTGGAAGACTGCGCTACGATTTTCCCCCTGTGACTGAGGCATTACAATTTCAATCGGATTTTGCTTGCTTTCTATGAGAAATTTTCTTATTTTTGTACGACTTTTTCTTATTGGTTTGTCAGTTCTTATCCTATAAGTTGTCGGCGTTTATCCTACAAGATATCCTACAAGACTGCGCAGGCATACTTGTTGTCTAATTGATGCATTAATTGTCTAAAAGTGTTGAACTTATTTGAGGAGAAATCACCATCTATGAGAAGTAGCTTAGCTTCTCGTCGTTGCAAAGGGATATTGGCTTTTTTGCATTTTCACACGATCGTTCTTTTTTCCCAACGTGTGCAATTGACCCGGACCCCACCTGATGCTGATGCCCAGAGCATCTCTCACTATGGCATCTATCGCACAACTCCCTAAGATTCAACTTTCGTATTGCTCAATACGGTTAACAGCCTGAATAGCACATGCCGCGAGGAAGCGCTTCTATCAAACGTGCATTATTTTGGGGTGCTAACCACGCATGACAATGAGAATGGCTTTTTCAATATTGAAATATAGCAAGGAGGCTTGACAATGAAAAGATATGCCCGTCTGATGTTTTTGTCTTTATTTTATCTCATTCCAACCCTGGTTCTGGCGGCGAATCACTATGTGCGAGCCGGCGCCACTGGCAGCAACAACGGCTCTGATTGGAACAATGCCTGGACCTCATTGCCGGCGAATTTAATTCGTGGCGATGTCTATTATATAGCCGATGGAAACTATCCTGAGTACATCTTTGACGAGGCGGCGTCCGGGTCAGCTTATATTTACCTCAAAAAAGCCATTGCCTCTGACCACGGCACCGAGACGGGCTGGAATAGCACGTATGGTGACGGCCAGGGATTTTTTGGAGTTTTTACTTTTCTTACCGGGTACTACGAAATCGACGGGCAGGTTGGAGGAGGGCCGACGAGATGGAAAAGCGGCCACGGTTTTAAAATGAAGGCAACCTCTGGCAATCAAAAAAAAAAGTCGTCAGGATCGAGAATGGCGTGAGCAACATCATCATCAAGCATTGTGAGATAGAACATCGCGGGCTGAACACCGGAACCTCGGACGATGGCCTTTATGGCTTTAATGCCAGCAACGTCACGCTTTCACATTGCTACATGCATGACTTCGGCAGGGTACCATTTTTATGGAGAATTTGGAACAATGTAACGATTGAATATTGCTACATCGCCAGAAACACCAGCACTCCCGCGCAACATGCGGAAGGCTTATCGGATAGCGGCAGTGACAACGTTATTATCCGCTATAATATATGGAGTGAGATTCAGGGCACGGCTTTTATCGTTGGCTTGGAACACGGCGGGCTGGCAGCCAACTGGGAAATCTATGGAAATGTATTTTCCGGTGGTGACGTGGCAGCAGTCATCCAAATTCTGAATGACGCGAGCAACAACGCTAGCGCGGAGAATTGGAAAATATACAACAATACTATTGTGAATGTTGGCGGATTGCGGTCCGGGTTCAGATTCGATGCCGGCAGCAATAATGTCGCTTATAACAACCTTTGGTACAATTGCGTGAGGACGGCCCACAGCAGAGTTACGATCAGCCACAGTTGGTATTACAATACGCAAAACGACGGCGATAACGTTGCCGTGCAGATGGGCACGGGCAACCCTTTTGTGGATTTGGCCAATGAAAACTTCCAGTTGGCTGCTGCTACTACGCCGGGGCAAAAACTCAACCCGCCTTATGATAAAGACTCCAATGGAAAAATTAGAGGCGCAGATGGTGCGTGGGATAGAGGAGCGTTCGAGTTTGGTGGGTCGGGCGGTGGCAATCAACCGCCGGCGTCAAATGCCGGCCCCGATCAGTATGTCAAGGTTGGCACAAGAATCTTATTAGACGGCTCGGCCTCGCGCGACCCCAATGGTGACCCTCTAACTTATCGATGGGCGCAAATCAGCGGTCAACCTGTCAGCTTGTCCAGTACGACTCAGGCATTGGTAAGCTTTACGACTTCTGTGGTTGGCGCGTATCAGGCAAAGTCCATTTTCCTTGTCGGCTGTTTGCTGCCGGCTTATCGGTTATTTGCCTATAAGATTCAAGAAAGCCGCTCCCGGCTTTTCTATAAAAACCTCGCCAGTCAATTCACCAACCCCTGTTTGATCGTATACAGCGTAATTTCCGCATTGCTTCTCAATTGCATTTTTTCGAGAATGCGGGACCGATAGGTGCTGATGGTCTTGACACTGAGAGACAGCTCGGTGGCAATTTCTTTCGCCATTTTGCCGGAAGCAATCATGCACATCACTTGATATTCGCGATCGGAGAGCGTTTCGTGCAGCGGCTTTTGGCTGTTCAGGTTCAAATCAAGGGCCAACTTTTCGGCCAAAGCCGAGCTGACGTATTTTCTCCCGGTCGCGGCTTTGCGGATGGCGGCGACCAGTTCATCCGGAACGCTGGCTTTGGTCAAATAGCCCTCGGCGCCATCTTTTAAAGACCGCACGGCATATTGTTCTTCAGGGTACGTGCTCAAAATCAGCACGTGCAGATTAGGTTTTTCAACTTTCAACTGCCGTAGAACATCCAACCCACTGCGGCCCGGCATTGAAATGTCCAATAGAATCACGTCATAATCGTTTCGCGAGACTTCGTCCAGGGTTTCCGGGCCACTGCCGGCTTCACCGGCAACGACAATATCGGAAGTTTCCTTGAGAACCTGTCGCAGTCCCTGCCGGACAATGGGGTGATCGTCAGCGATGAGAACTTTTATCATGGTGTTTCACCTCGACAAATGAGTCATTGCTCTCCAGCGGCATACTGACCAACAAAATGGTGCCTTTGTTTTGAATTCCTTTAATTTTGACGTTTCCCCGGAAATGATGCGCCCGCTCCCGCATCCCGATCAACCCCAACGACTTCGTCTCATAAACTTGATTGTTGGTGATGCCTTTGCCATTATCCCTCACTTTCAACAACAGTTTGCGCCCTCTCTTGGTCAGGTCGATTTTAACCTTGGTGGCCTGCGCATGGCGTACGACATTCGTCAACGCCTCTTGCAGGATGCGGAAAAACATCGTCGAGCGCTCGCGGTCCAGGTTAACCCCATCCAGGTCGAGAGCCGCTTCGCATTCAATTCCGGTGCGCTCGCGAAATTGGCCGGTCTGCCATTCGATGGCCGCGACCAGGCCGAGGTCATCCAACAAGCCTGGCCGCAGCTCCGCCGAAATCCTCTGCACGGTTTGCACCGTCATATCGATAAGCTTTGACATGGATTTGGTTTTTTCGAGCAGCGGCTCATGTTCCTTGGGCAAGCGTTTGCTCAACCAGGATAAATCCATTTTCAACGCCGTCATAACCTGCCCCAGCTCGTCGTGAATTTCGCGCGCAATGTGCGTTCGCTCCTCTTCCCGGACCGATTCCAAATAGACGGAAAGGTTGCGTAATTGTTCGCGCGAGTTCCGCAATTCCTGCTCGGCCAGCTTGCTTTCGGTGATGTCGCGGATGACGGCGACTCCGCCCTGGAGAACCCCGTCATCGCCATTTAGCGGTCTTGCATTCGCACTGACCCAAATGCCCTTCCGCGCTTGGGGATGACGCACAAAGATCTCTATCGCATCCGCCGCCTCCCCACGTAGAACCCTCGCCAGCGGCAGCCTTTCCGCCGGATAGGGCGTGACCATATCAGGCAAATAAAGCCCGTAGTGCCCCATCGCGTCATCGGAAGCTCCATTCGTCGAGCTGATGCCGTGGATTTGCTCCGCCGCCGGATTGAACAGCAACAACTTCCCTTCGGCATCGACGACGATCACGGCATCGGCCATGCTATCCAGAATAGATTGCAAAATACTGGTCTGGTGCGACAAGACTTCCTCGATACGCTTGCGCTCGGCGATTTCGTCGTGCAGCTCCTGGTTGGCGGCCTCGAGCTGTGCCGTCCGTTCGAGGACGCGCCGCTCCAATCCGGCATTGAGTGTCAAGATTTCTGCCTCGCCGCGCTTGCGCTCGTCAATTTCGAGCTCAAGCTCCAGGTTGATATTTTCGAGCTGCGTGGTGCGCTCCATCACGCGCTGTTCCAGCGTTCGATTGAGGTCTTCCAGTTCCCGCCTTTTGCGGTACAGTTCCACAAAAACCGCCACCTTGGCGCGCAGCACTTCCGGCACGACCGGCACGAAGACATAATCGACCGCGCCCAACTCATAGCCTTTGAGGCGGTCGAAGTCCGAGGTGCTGTAAGCCGTCAAAAAAATAATCGGAGTCTGCTCCAGCCGCGGGTGCTGGCGTATCAGTGTCGCCGTCTCGAAGCCATCCATATCGGGCATGATCACATCAAGAAGGATGAGAGCAAATTCTTCTTTGAGCAGCCATTGTAACGCCTCCCGTCCGGATCTGGCCAACACCAAATTTTCGCAGAGTTCTTCCAATATAGCCTGGCAAGCGAGTAATTTCCCAGGCTGGTCATCTACCAACAAGATGTTGACTTTTTCCATGGTCATGCAATTAACTGAGATAGTATCTATTTCTACTTAAGCAGATTAATCTCCTGCCCGCTAAACACGTGAGAAGCGCTCGCCATGACGGTTACGGAATAACCCTTAACGAGTAGCCTGGAAATGCAACTGTGTTTCGATCGTTGCAACCAGCTTTTTCAAGCTGAAGGGTTTGCTCAGATAGTCATTCGCTCCTGCCGCCAGGCATTTCTCCCGGTCGCCGCGCATAGCCAGCGCGGTCAGAGCAATAATGGGAATTTTGCTCAACCCGGTCTCGGCCCGAATGCGGCGCGTTGCCTCAAGTCCGTCCATGCCCGGCATTTGAATATCCATCAAAATCACCTCGGGGCGTTCTTGCCGGGCCAGCTCGATGGCGGCGCGGCCATTGCGGGCAACAACAACACGGTAACTCTTGGCGTTTAAATAGTCAGACACGGTACAGATGCTGCTTTCATTATCTTCCGCCAACAAAATCAAGGGCGGTTCCGTCCGAAAAGCTGCGCCCCTCGAAGCCTCTGCAGCTTCGAATTCCCCGCTGGACACCGGGGTTAAAGACCGTTCGAGAGATTTGCCGTTCAATGGTTCTTCAGGGCTTGTGGTGGACGGCCCAACCGTTTCAGCGCTCTCGGCCAGCTCGCGCGCTTGCCAGGGCAGTGAAACGGCAAAACGGCTACCCTTTCCCGGTTCGCTCTCGACGGAGATACTGCCGCCGTGCAGATCGACCAAGCGCTGTACCAACGCCAATCCCAATCCCGTGCCGGGATACTTTCCGGTGATATTGCTATCGAGCTGGACAAACGGTTCAAACAAATGTTTCAGATCTTCGGAGGCGATGCCGATGCCTTTATCCCAAACTGTGAATTGAACGGCGTCCTGCCGGGCATTGACAACCACTTCCAAGCCAATCAACCCGCCCTCCGGAGTAAACTTGACGGCATTGCTCAACAGATTTACGAGAATCTGTTTCAATTGACGCGCATCCGCCCGCACCGCCGTCACGGTGCCGTCGATGGAGGCAACGACCTGCAGTTGTTTCCGCTGGGCTAGATGACTGATGAACCGCAGGCTGGCCTGACAGGTTTCTTCAATAGACACCGAGGAAATTTCCAATTCCAATTTGCCCGCTTCGATTTTGGAAAGATCGAGAATGTCATTGATCAGCTCCAGCAAGTGGCGGCCGCTCTCCTCAATGTTGCCCAGCGCCGAATGCTGTTTTTCATTCAGAAACCCATAGACTTGCTCTTGCAGCGCCTCCCTCATGCCCAAGATGGTATTCAATGGCGTACGCAGCTCGTGACTCATGCCGGCCAGAAATTCGTCTTTGAGGCGGGCGGCTCTGGCCAGTTTCTCGTTGGCCTCCCGCAATTCCGCGGTCCGTTCATCCACCCGGCGGGCCAAAGAGGCGCGTTCTTCTTGCACAGAGACTTCGATGCGTCTGCGCTCGGCGATCTCGGCAACCATCGCGGCGTTGGTCGCGATCAATGCCCGATTCAGGCTTTGCAATTCCTGCCTTTTCCGGTAAAGCTCCACGAAAACCGCCGCCTTGGCGCGGAGGATTTCCGGAACGATGGGCGCGAACACAAAATCCACCGCGCCCAGCTCATAGCCTTTGAGCCGGTCCATATCCGAGGCGCTCAAAGCGGTCACGAAAATGATCGGCGTCTGCTTCAGCCGCGGGTGTTGGCGGATCAGTGAAGCCGCCTCGAAGCCGTCGATTTCGGGCATGATCACATCCAGAAGGATGAGAGCAAATTCCTGCTTGAGCAAGCATTGCAACGCTTCTCGCCCGGATCTGGCCGACACCAGGTTTTCGCCGAGATCGGTCAGAACGGCCTCGTAGGAAAGCAGTTTTCCCGGCTGGTCGTCCACCAGTAAAATGTTGACTTTGTCCATATTCCTTATGGAATTTTGTCCCGAAGGGATAATTGATGTCAGCCCCGGAATTATCTCTGGGAATTGAGACATATCCGTAATCCGAAGCCCCGCCAGGGACGATTGAAAATTAATAATCGGGATATCGCCGACATGCCATTTTCATTCGTCCCTTGGGACTCTGCTAGTGATTTGAATCGTGATCCCCGCAATCAATTGCGGGGCTATTGCCGTTCGTCCCTACAGGACAAGATATACTTGTTAAGGGTTGTTTTTTGAGTCATGCCCGCCTTCGCGGGCATCCACAACCGTCTAAAAATCATGGATTCCCGCTTTCGCGGGAATGACTCGGAAAAGTAAAATTCTTGGCTTACACGAGTATAACATTGTCAAGGTCATCTTTTTCATCGATGCAGCCAGACGCGCATCAGCGAGAGCAGTTGGTCCGTGTTGACCGGTTTGGCGATGTAATCCGAAGCGCCGGCCTGGAGGCACTTTTCCCGGTCGCCTTTCATTGCTTTCGCCGTGAGGGCGATGATGGGCAGAAGCCGGTGTTTGGGATTACGGCGGATAACGCGGGTGGTCTTGTATCCATCCATCTCCGGCATCATGATGTCCATCAACACCATATTCAAATTCGGATCATTTTCCACGATGGCAATCGCTTCCCGGCCGGTCTCGCAGCTCACCACCTCCATGCTGTGGCGCTCCAACAAACTGGTCAGGACAAAAATATTGCGCACGTCATCGTCCACCACCAGCACCTTCTTGCCGGCCAACGCCTCGTCGGTTTGGTGCAGCCGTTCCAGCATCTTCTGCTTGGCGGGAGGCAGATCGGTCGTCACGCGGTGCAGGAACAGCGCGGTTTCGTCCAGCAGCCGCTCCGGAGATTGCACGCCCTTGATAATGATACTCTTGGCCATCTTCTTGAGTTGCATCTCCTCATCAGGGGTCAGCTCTTTGCCGGTAAACACGACGATAGGCAGCTCGCGCAGATGAGGTTGTTGATGGATCTGCTCGAGCAGCACAAATCCCGATATGTCGGGAAGCCGCAGGTCGAGCACCATGCAATCGAAACTTTTGGTGCGCAACATCTGCAATGCTTCCGCGCCGCTGCCGACCGCAGTGATTCTCACGTCGGTGCCATCGATCAGCTCAACGATGCTCTGGCGCTCGATCTCATTATCTTCCACGATTAAAAGCCGTTTCACCGGCAGCTTGGTAAATTCTAGCATGCGGTCGAAAGCCGTTCCCAATTCCTCGGTGGTGAGCGGCTTGAATAAGTAAGCGAAAGCGCCGTATTCCAAACCGTGCTGGCGTTCCTCGGCTACGGTGATGATTTCGACTGGAATGTGCCGGGTGGCCGGGTTCAGTTTCAAATGGCTCAGCACCGTCCAACCCAGCATGTCCGGCAGAAAAATATCCAGTGTGATGGCCGTGGGTTTGAATTGCTGCGCCAAAGACAGCGCGATGTTGCCCCGCGAGGCCACCAAGCCCTTGAAACCCTTGTCGCGAATCAACCCCAATAACACGCGGGCGTAATGAGGATCATCTTCCACAATCAGCACGGAGGGCTCACCGGCTTGCAGTATATCGCGATCATCCGGAACCTCTTCCGGTTTCGGCATCGGAATGGCGACCAAAGACACGGCAGCAGGAGACAAAAGCTCAGGAAGCGGCCCTCTCATCATGGCCGAGCCGATGAAGGTCTGGGACACGTACAGGGTAAAAGTGCTGCCCTGGTTGGGTGCGCTGTTCAGGCGGATTTCGCCGCCAAGCAGGGTTGCCAGTTCCCGGCTGATCGCCAGCCCGAGTCCGGTTCCGCCGTATCGACGGCTGGTGCCGACATCCGCCTGCTGAAAGGCCTCAAAGATGATCTTTTGTTTGTCGGGCGGAATGCCGATCCCGGTGTCGCTGACTTCGAAGGCGATTACCGTTGACGCATTATGGAGCACGGCGTGGTCCAGGCTCCAGCCGCCGCGGGCCACGTGCATGCGCAAGGTGACTTGTCCTTGTGCCGTGAACTTGAAGGCATTTGACAGCAGATTTTTCAACACTTGCAACAGACGTTTGGCGTCGGTCACTAGGCTCCGCGGGAGATGGGAATCAATCTCGATGCTGAACACCAGATTACGGGCTTCGGCCACGTGGCGGAAGCTGCGCTCGATCGTATCGCGCACGATCAGGAACAGCACATCTTCAGGCTCGACGGTCACCGTGCCGGATTCGATCTTGGAAAGGTCGAGAATGTCATTGATCAAATTCAGCAGATCGGCGCCGGCAGCGTGGATGGTTTTGGCGAACTCCACCTGTTTCGGATTGAGATTGCCGTCGGCGTTCTCGCCGAGCTGCTGGCCCAAAATCAGGATGCTGTTGAGCGGGGTGCGCAGCTCGTGGGACATGTTGGCCAGAAATTCGGATTTGTACTTGGAGGTCAAAGCCAGCTCCGCGGCCTTCTCTTCCAGCGCGCCCCGGGCTTGTTCCACTTCTTTGTTTTTGCGCTCCACTTCCGCGTTTTGCTCGGCGAGCTGTTTGGCCTTTTGCGCCAATTCCTCGTTGGTCTGCTGCAATTCCGTTTGCTGGGTCTGCAGCTCCGCCGCCAATTTCTGGGATTGTTGCAGCAACCGTTCCGTGCGCATGGTCGCCTCGATGGTGTTGAGCACGATGCCGATGCTCTCGGTCAATTGCGCCAGAAACGTCAAATGGGTTTCGGTGAATTGCGCCAGCGAAGCCAGCTCGATCACGGCTTTGATCTCTTTCTCGAAGAGCACGGGCAGCACGATGATGTTGCTCGGCCTGGCTTCGACCAGCCCCGAGTTGATGCGGAGATAATCATTGGAGACCTCGGTCAGCAAGACGCGGCGCTTTTCCGCGGCGCATTGGCCGACCAGGCCCTCCCCGATGCGAAATTCACCGGGCACGTGGTTTTCCTGGTGGGCATAGCTCGCCAGCATTTTCAGGCTGGCGTCGTCACCAGTAGAATCCATTTGATACATCACGCCGTGGTGCATGTTGACCAGCGGCGCCAGTTCGGAGAGCAGCATTTGGCCCACGGTCACCAGATCGCGCTGGCCCTGCATCATACGGGTGAAATTGGCGAGGTTGGTTTTGAGCCAATCCTGCTCGGTGTTCTGGTCGGTGGTCGCGCGCAGGTTGCGGATCATGGCGTTGATGTTGTCCTTCAGCTCTGCCACTTCGCCGCGCGCCTCCACTTGAATGGAGCGGGTGAGGTCGCCTTTGGTGACCGCGGTGGCCACTTCGGCGATGGCGCGAACTTGTGTCGTCAGGTTCGCCGCCAGCAAATTGACGTTGTCGGTCAAATCCTTCCATGTCCCGGCCACGCCCTTCACTTGCGCCTGGCCGCCCAGCTTGCCGTCGGTGCCGACTTCGCGCGCCACCCGCGTCACTTCCGAGGCGAAGGCGTTCAACTGATCCACCATCGTGTTGATGGTATTCTTCAATTCCAAAATCTCGCCGCGCACTTCCACGGTGATCTTGCGCGAGAGGTCGCCGCGCGCCACCGCCGAGGTGACTTCGGCGATATTGCGCACCTGTCCGGTCAAATTGCTCGCCATCGAGTTGACATTGTCGGTCAAATCTTTCCACGTGCCGGCAACGTCCGGAACTTGCGCCTGGCCGCCGAGCTTGCCGTCGGTGCCGACTTCGCGCGCCACCCGCGTCACTTCGGCCGCAAACGCATTCAACTGATCCACCATCGTATTGATGGTATTCTTCAATTCCAAAATCTCGCCTTTGACGTCCACCGTGATCTTGCGCGAGAGATCGCCGCGCGCCACTGCTGAGGTGACTTCGGCGATGTTGCGCACCTGCCCGGTCAAATTGCTCGCCATCGAGTTGACGTTGTCGGTCAAGTCCTTCCATGTGCCGGCCACACCGGGCACCACCGCCTGCCCGCCGAGCTTGCCGTCAGTACCCACTTCGCGCGCCACCCGTGTCACTTCCGAGGCGAACGAGCGCAGTTGCTCCACCATCGTGTTGATGGCCTCTTTCAACTGCAAGATTTCGCCGCGCACATCCACGGTGATCTTGCGGGAGAGATCGCCGTTGGCCACGGCAATGGTCACATCAGCAATGTTGCGGACTTGTGCGGTCAAGTTGCTCGCCATGGAATTGACGTTGTCGGTCAAATCTTTCCAAATGCCGGCGACGCCGGACACCGCCGCCTGGCCGCCCAGCTTGCCGTCGGTGCCCACCTCGCGCGCCACCCGCGTCACCTCGGCGGCAAAGGCATTCAACTGATCCACCATCGTGTTGATGGTATTTTTCAGTTCCAAAATTTCGCCTTTGACATCCACCGTGATCTTGCGTGACAAGTCGCCGCGGGCCACAGCGGTGGTCACTTCGGCAATGTTGCGGACTTGCGAGGTCAAGTTGCTGGCCATGTAATTGACGTTGTCGGTCAAATCCTTCCACGTGCCGGCAACGCCGGGGACTTGCGCCTGGCCGCCCAGCTTGCCATCGGTGCCGACTTCGCGCGCTACGCGCGTCACTTCCGAGGCGAAGGCGTTCAACTGATCCACCATCGTGTTGATGGTATCTTTCAACTGCAAAATCTCGCCGCGCACTTCCACGGTGATTTTTTTGGAGAGATCGCCGCGCGCGATGGCCGTGGAGACTTCGGCGATGTTGCGCACTTGCGCGGTCAAGTTGCCCGCCATGGAATTGACATTGTCGGTCAAATCTTTCCACGTGCCGCCCACGCCTTTCACTTCGGCCTGGCCGCCGAGCTTGCCTTCGGTGCCCACTTCGCGCGCTACGCGCGTCACCTCCGAGGCGAACGAGCTGAGCTGATCGACCATCGTGTTGATGGTATCTTTCAATTGCAAAATCTCGCCGCGCACTTCCACGGTGATTTTTTTGGAAAGATCGCCGCGCGCGATGGCTGTCGAGACTTCGGCGATGTTGCGCACTTGCGTGGTCAAATTGTTGGCCATGGAGTTGACGTTGTCGGTCAAATCCTTCCAAATACCGCCCACGCCTTTCACTTCGGCCTGGCCGCCGAGCTTGCCGTCCGAGCCGACTTCGCGCGCCACCCGCGTCACTTCCGAGGCGAAGCCGTTCAACTGATCCACCATCGTATTGATGGTGTTCTTCAATTCCAAAATTTCGCCGGCGACATCGACCGTGATCTTGCGCGACAAATCGCCGCGCGCCACGGCGCTGGCGACTTCTGCGATATTGCGCACTTGTGCCGTGAGGTTGCTCGCCATCGAATTGACGTTATCGGTCAAATCTTTCCACGTCCCGGCAACGCCCGGAACTTGCGCCTGACCGCCCAGCTTGCCGTCGGTGCCGACTTCACGTGCGACGCGCGTCACCTCCGAGGCGAACCCGTTCAATTGGTCCACCATAGTGTTGACCGTGTCTTTCAATTGCAAGATTTCGCCGCGTACGTCCACGGTGATTTTCTTGGAAAGATCGCCGCGGGCGATGGCGGTGGCGACTTCGGCGATGTTGCGCACTTGCGCCGTCAAATTGCCCGCCATGGAGTTGACATTGTCGGTCAAATCCTTCCACGTGCCGGCCACGCCCGGAACCTGCGCCTGGCCGCCGAGCTTGCCGTCGGTGCCGACTTCGCGCGCCACGCGCGTCACTTCCGAGGAGAACGCCCGGAGCTGGTCGACCATCGTATTGATGGTTTCCTTCAGCTCGAGAATTTCGCCGCGAACGTCCGCGGTGATTTTTTTGGAGAGATCGCCGTTGGCGATGGCGGTGGCCACTTCGGCGATGTTGCGCACTTGCGCGGTGAGATTGCTCGCCATCGAATTGACGTTGTCGGTCAGATCCTTCCAGGTGCCGGCGACGCCCGGAACGATGGCCTGGCCGCCGAGCTTGCCGTCGGTGCCGACTTCACGCGCCACGCGCGTCACTTCCGCCGCGAAGGAACGCAGTTGATCGACCATCGTGTTGATGGCCTCCTTCAATTGCAGAATCTCACCCCGCACGTCCACGGTGATTTTTTTGGAAAGATCGCCATTGGCCACGGCGATGGTCACTTCGGCGATGTTGCGCACTTGCGCGGTGAGGTTGCCGGCCATCAAGTTGACGGACTCCGTCAAGTCCTTCCAAACGCCGCTCACGTTCCGGACTTGGGCCTGGCCGCCCAGCTTGCCTTCGACGCCGACCTCGCGCGCCACGCGCGTCACTTCCGAGGTGAAAACGCCGAGCTGCGCGATCATCGTATTGACGATCTTGGCAGAGCGCAAAAATTCACCTTCGAGCGCCTGGCCGTCACGCTCCATGCTCATGGTTTCGGTCAAATCGCCCTTGGCAACGGCGCCGATGGTGCGGGTTACTTCCAGCGTGGGCCAAACCAGGTCATTGATGAGCGAGTTGACCGACTCTTCCATTTCATACCACGCGCTGCTGTCTTTCGCAGCAAATACAGCGCGTTGCCCGATGCGGCCGCGCTTGCCGACCACGTGGCTGACACGCTTGAGTTCCTTGGCCATCCTTTCGTTGACCCCGACGATCTCGTTAAAAGCGTCGGCGATCTTTCCCTCGATGCCGGTCCAATCGGACGGCAGGCGAACCGAAAAATTTCCTTTCTGGACGGCCGTAAGACAACGCAAAAGCTGCCGCATCGCCGGGGCATCCGAGGAGGCAGCAGCAAACTGAGTGGCTTTACCGTTTTGCTTGGAACTAATTTTTGCTCTCATGGGCGCAGTTCAAAGGCAATTAAAGATGATTCAGGCAGGATTTAACCCTGGACAAAACAACTCATCGAAAATAATCAGGTGACGCGGAGGCTTAAAAATTGCGCTGATTTACTCTCAATTTTTGACCTCGGCTTAAGCGGCGGAAAACTTCATACAAATATAAAATTAAACACTCTCACAGCGAATAAACAATCAGGAAGTTTCTCTTTCTCTTGTCAGACATCGGGACACGGCTTACCCGTCTTTGTCCTACAAGAGACGCGCATCACCGTTCGCCGGAAGGT
>JBOHQZ010000073.1:0-13884 GCA_050732275.1 bacterium | reverse complement strand
GCTAGAAACAAACATGAAAAAGTCTAGGCTATTTTTGTTCACCATAACATCACTTTTCAAATGCCCTCTAAAAGAAGATCGTTCGTAGTTACGCCTTTGTTCGTAGTAACGCCTTCAGGCGTCGGGCGCTGGAATGAAAAGAAAGCTTCGATCACGCTGCAGGATTGTGTGCTAATGCCAATGTTTCACGCCTAAAGGCGAAACTACAAACCTCATTTAAAATGCCCAACTTCAGCATGGCAGCGAACACACGACAACGCTTCTTGCGTGGACGCCGTTCCGTCCATGGCTTCGACGACGGCTTGATGGCATTTCCGGCACGCTTGCTCGGCAATCTCGCGATTGTGCGGCTTGATGCGCAACGGGTCCGGAAATTTGCCGGAGGTAAAAGAAACGAATGCCAGAATCCATTCGAAGCTTTGGTCGCGTACTTAGCCACGAAGCCGGGCGGCGTATGGCAATCGTTGCAAACCGCAACGGCGCGATGGCTCGACTTGATCCAGCCGCTGTAATGCTCGCTCATCACGTGGCAATTCGCGCACGCTGCCGGATCGTTGGTCAAATACGAGCCGCCTTTGGCGTAAATAAACGTATAAGCGCCAAGTCCAGCGGCGAGGCCAAGCGATATGCCGAGAATGATGCCGGCCAGAGTGAATTTGTCCACGAAATCCTTCATGACAAAAATTCGGATGAAAAGCCGCTAATGGCCTACGCCAGGTTCTCAGATAAGCTGAAACTGTGGCCGCTTCGCACCAGCCTTTGTTTGACTGGATAACAGAATCAACTGGATTGAAATTTAATCCTGTCAATCCTGTTTATCCAGTCAAAAAGAGTTAGATTTTTTTTCTAAATGTGTTGCTCAGTTGGTTCCTGGTTTCCCCACCGGCTTGCCTTCCGTATTCAAAATCACCACTTCCCCGAGATTCAGCTCGCGGATGCCGGCTTCGATCTTCGCGAGATCGCCGACCAGCAACAGCGTGGATTGATTCGGCACCGCGTACTTTTGCGCCGAGGCATTGACCGCCGCCAGCGTCGCTTTCTCGGTTTCGTCATTCTCTTTTTGCAGCTCCGCCATCGGCAATCCGGCGGCCCACAATTCCGCGATCTGTCCGGCGATGCGACCGTGCGCTTCGAATTGCTGCGCGTAACCGCGCACGCGATTCGCTTTGGCGTCGGCCAGCTCTTTTTCCGAAATCGGCTTTTGTCCGGCGAGCGACTTCAGCTCGGCAACGAACTCGGCGATCGACGCTTTCGTCTTATTGGTCTGAACGCCACCCGACGCCCACCAACTTCCAGCATTTGCAAAAAGTGACATATTTGAAAACACACCGTAGGAATAACCCTTGTCTTCACGCAGATTCAGATTCAAGCGCGTGCCGAAGCCGCCGCCCCAAACGGCATCCGCCAAACGCAACGAATAATATTCTGGCGTCTTGCGTTTCGGCGCGGAAATGATTTGCGTCACCACCGTCTGCGCCGCGTCCTGGCGATCGACGAGATAAACCTTGCCGGGGCCGACCGGTTTGGGTGACGGAATCGAAATTTGCGGCGCAGCGCCGCCGCTCCAATTTTCCAGCGCGCGTTTTGCCAGATCAGTGGCTTCGGCCAAGGTAACGTCGCCAACAAAGATCAAAGCCGAGCTTCCTGGCTTCCAATATGTCTCATGAAACTTCGCCACGTCAGCGCGGGTGATTTGTTGCACCGTGCCGGGCAAGGCGGCGCGGCCATAAGGATGATCGTACCCAAACGCGAGCATGGCGCGAATGCGGTTGGCCAGCGCGTTCGCATTCTTCTCTTGCTGCGAAAGATTATCAAGCGTGCGTTTCTTCTCGCGATCCACTTCCGATTCCGGAAACACCGGATTGCGCACGACGTCAGAGACGATGGTCAGCGCCGGATCGAGATTTCTTTTGAGCACCTCGAAGTTGAGCACCGAATATTCCCGGCTCGCGAAGCCAAATAAAGTCGTGCCGAGATCGCCGAGCGCCTCTTCAATCTCCAGCGCCTTTTTGGTTTTCGTTCCCATATCGATCGTGGCAATCACCATATTCGCCACGCCTTCTTTGCCAACGGGATCCGCGGCGCTTCCGGCTTTGGTGGCGAGCGTCACCGCAACTTTCGGCAGCTCCGGCCGCTCGACAACGAAAATTTCCATGCCGTTGCCGATCTTGGCGGATTTGACTTCCGGCGTGCGGAAAGGTTTGTCCGTTCCGAGCGCGGGCTGTTTCGTGCGGTCAAGCTCCGCCGTCGATGGCCGGCCTGAAGTCTCGGGATAAAAACGCACGAGCAAGCGATTGCGCGTGTTCAACCACGTGGCAACGGCGTCACGCACCTCGTTCGCCGTAACGCGGCGATAACGCGCCACGTCTTCATCGAACTTGCCGGGGTCGCCGAGATAGGTGTTGTATTGATTCAGCAAATCAGACTTGCCGCCAAAGCCGCCGATGCGCTCGAGGCCGGAAACGAATTGATATTCCCACTTCGTTTGCGCGCGGCTCAGCTCGGCCGGAGTCGGCCCTTCCTTCGCGAGGCGCGCAATTTCCTCGGTGACGATGCCCTCGACCTGCTCCAATGTGACATTCGGCCGCGCGGTGGCAACGATGCTGAATCCGCCGGCGATCTCATTTGACTGATTGAACGAGAAAACGTTGGTGCAAAGCTGCTGGTCGTAGACGAGAACTTTTTGCAATCGCGAGGACAAGCCGTCGGTGAGCATCGTGGAGGCGAGATCGAGCGGCGCTTCATCTTTGGAAAAGTATTCCGGCGCCGGCCACGTCATGTAAGTCCGCGCTTGCGGCACGCGATCCAAAGCCTCGACCACTTTTTCGCCGTCAAGCTGAGGAATCCATTGCGTCGGGCGATCCAACGCCGGGCCGGGCGGAATGCCACCGAAATATTTTTCCACCAGGCGCTTGGCTTCGGCCGGATCGAAATCGCCGGCGATGACAAGCGAGAGATTGTTCGGCGTGTAATAGGTGCGGAAAAATTCCGTCACATCTTCGAGCGAAGCCGCAGTCAAATCTTCGTGGCTGCCGATCACCGTCCACGAATACGGATGTCCGGCCGGGAACAGATTTTCCGTGATTAATTTGAAGGCGCGGCCATACGGTTGATTCTCCAATCCCTGCCGGCGCTCGTTCTTGACCACGTCGCGTTGATTGTCGAGCTTTTCTTTGGTTAAAGCATCAGGGAGCGTGGCGAGGCGATCCGACTCCACCCAGAGCAGCAATTCCAAATTTCCCGAAGGCACGGTGGCGAAATAATTGGTGCGGTCGTTGTTCGTCGTGCCGTTGACGCCGCCTTCGCGCAAATTGGCGCCGGCCTTCTCGACATAAACGAAATACTCATCCGTCGCGTGCTTCGAGCCTTGGAACATCATGTGCTCGAACAGATGCGCAAAGCCGGTGCGTCCAGGCCGCTCGTTCTTCGAGCCGACGTGGAACCATTGATTGACGTGTACGACCGGTAGCTTGCGATCGACGTGCAAGATCACTTGCAGCCCGTTGGAAAGCGTGTATTTTTCAAACACGACTTTCGGCATCGCGCCGTTTGTTTGTGCGCCGGCAGCGATGAAAGACAACAGCGCGATCAAAGCCACAAGGCTTGAAATCCTTTTTGAAGCTGGCATAGACTCTCCTTTCACTGGTTTGGATTAATGGGACCATTTTGTTAGGCAACTTCCATGATACGCGACTTCGCACCGGGTTGTTGCAGATATTTTTGTTGCGGTTCCCCTAATGAAATTTGATAATCAAAATCGGTAATGTGCAACATAACTCATCCCCTAATTCCCCTTCTCTTAAAAAGAGAAGGGGAATTTCAGAGCTTCAAACCCACTTCTTCCCCTTCTCTTCCCAAGAGAAGGGGGCAGGGGGATGAGTTCAGGCCGAAGAGCATTACCGCACTTGAAAGTCAAAATTCATCAGACGTAGCCTTTTCGTTGCAAACTTATTCAAGCCATGAAAAATTCAAGCAAGAGTTTATTGATTTGTTCCGGCTCCTCGTGCTGCACCCAGTGACTCGCCTCTTCAATAAAAACCAATTTCCCCTCGTCGCACAAATCGATGCTCGGCTGCGCCAATTCGCGGCCGAGGAAGCGATCCTTCGCACCCCAAATCAGCAGCGTCGGCACGGTCACACGCAGGCTCGGTACGCGTTTCGGCCGGCCGCGTAGTGAGGCGCGATACCAATTGAACATTCCTTTTGTTGCACCGGGCTGCGACCACGCCTCGCGATAGCGCGAAATGTCGGCATCGGAAAAAATTCCCTTCCGGCTCGAACCTCGCAGCGCCCGCGCGCCGATGCGCCAATTGTCTTTTTGCATGCGCCATTCCGGCAAAAACGGCATTTGAAAAAGCAAAAAATACCAGCTCTTGCGGCGCTGCGCGCGATTGTGCAACATATTCCATCGCATCACCTTCGGATGCGGCGCGTTGAGAATTGCCACCTTCTCCAAACGCTGCGGATATTTGATCGCCGCCCACCATGCGGCAGCCCCGCCCCAATCGTGCCCAGCCAAAAAAGCTTTTTCTCTGCCCACCGCGTCGATTAACCCAACCACGTCGCCGGCAAGCGCGTCGAGATTGTAAGCGGATATTCCCTTCGGCTTGTCGCTCAAATTGTAGCCGCGTTGGTCCGGCGCCAGCACGCGATAGCCGGCATTCGCCAGCGCCTCGATTTGATGGCGCCAACCATACCAAAATTCCGGAAAGCCGTGCAGCAAAATAACCAACGGGCCATCACTCGGGCCGGATTCAACGACGTGCAAGGTGATGCCGTTGGTTTGGAGGTAATGATATTCGAGTTGAGACATCACATAAATTTCAGTTGCAACGCAAGGTTTTAGCTCCGTAGGAGCGAAATGTTTATAGAAACATTAACCATCGAAAACCCCCAAGCTCCGTAGGAGCGGCATGTGAGATTTCATTCATCCTCAATCCATTTAAAAAGATATTTCTCATCATACGCCACGTTGAATTTATTCAGCATGTTCAAATATTCCTCCCGAAAACTTTTTTTGGCGTGATGCTCTTCCTGGTCTTGAATGTATTTTACCACGACGTCTATCTGGGAATGTCCATAAGAAAAAGCGCCAAATCCCACCTGCCAATTGAATTTTTCCCTTATCCATTTTTTCTCATTGATGAACGTTGAAGAGCCGGTTTTGATATCACCAACCAAATCCGATAGCGCGATGCTGGGCTTCATGCCGATAAAAACATGCACGTGATCCGGCATGCTGTTGATGGCGATCAATTTCTGTCCCTTGTTCTTGACGATGCCGGTGATGTATTTGTGCAGCTCTTCTTTGTGTTCTTTGGGAATGAGATTTTGCCGCCCTTGCACCGCGAAGACGACGTGGATATAAATTTGGGTGTAGGTGTTTGCCATATTTCACCTCCCGTCGCTATAATGGGTTTTTGGAAATAAGCCCCGTAGGGGCCAATGTTTACAGAAGCGTTATGACATAAAGATACCTCGAGCTCCGTTAGGAGCGCAATGTTTATAGCAACGGTCTACACGAGGCGTCGCAAGCTCCTTTAGGAGCGATATGTTTACTCACATGCCGCTCCTACGGAGCTTGAATTTTCAGAGAGGACATCTTCTATAAACATTTCGCTCCTAACGGAGCTAGCGTTTGCTGTTATGATAATAGGCAGAATTTTCCCCAAAAAGTCAAGCCCTTTCACCAAGCGCAGTTGCGGGCGTTTGCGGGTATATTCATTTTCAACTTTGATTGAAACAATGGGAACGCGCCAGCATTGGCGCTCGCTCCCGCCACTGTTGATTTGAACCGCGAATAAAGAACCATGCAAAAACCTAAAATATCTCTGCCACCACCGGTATTTCTTTTCCTCTTTTTTATCGTTTTTTCCTTCGTTGATTCTTTCGGCCAGTTCAAGCCCCATGTCGCCATTCTCAATCTCGAAGGCCGGGAGATTTCTGAAAATGAGGCCGCCACGCTTACGGATCAATTGCGCGGGCATTTGGTGAATGCCGGCACGTTTATCGTGCTGGAGCGCGGCAAGATGGAAAATATTCTGCGGGAGCAGGGCTTTCAGCAAAGCGGCTGCACCATCACCGAATGCGCCGTGCGCGCGGGCCGGATGCTGAACGTGCAAAAAATGGTGGCTGGAAGCATCGGCATGCTCAAAAAAACCTACGCCATCAACATTTCGATGATCGATGTGCACTCTGGCCGGATTGAAAAGTCCTTCAACCGTAATTTTGAGGAAGAAATCGATGGCTTGCTGGAAATCTTGCAAGATATTGCGCTCGAGATGGCCGGGAAGAAGTCACACAAGCTGACAATTTACTCTGCTCCGAAAGGCGCGGAGGTTTTCGTCAACAACAAAGTGATTGGCAAGACCCCACTCTCGCGCAATGTGCCCACGGGCAGCAGTTTCAAAATTCGCGTCAGATATCCGGGCTACAAAGATTGGGAAAAAAATTTGACGATGGGACGCGATGAAGACTTGAATGTGGAGATGGTGGCGAAGGCAAAATCTTCTTCCCGCACCTGGTTGTGGGTTGCCGGAGGCGTTGGCGCGGCGGCGATTGGCGCCACGGCGTACATTCTGACTTCATCAGATGACGGTAACGGCAACAAAACCGCAAGCCTGCCGCCGTTTCAATGGCCGCCGGCGGGGAAATAGCCGAAATATCTCTTGCCTTTCATCTCATTTTGAGATATATTTAATTCGTGCACATTATCACCCGAAAACGGCTCATGGAATTCGGCAAGAAACATCCAGACGCCATGTCATCACTTGATCACTGAATACGACAAAGGCAAATGGAAAGCAGAAGCATGACAAACTTGACTCCCAATTTAGCCGCTACCATCAAAGTTTGGCCAACTGTTTCCAGAGTTGTCTCAACTCTCCGTACTGAGGAGCAGTATAACAAAGCCGTCAAGCTGCTGGATGCATTGATTGATCTCGTCAGCGAAAAGCCCAATGACAAGCTGGAATCACTGATTGACACCCTGGGCACTTTGATCGAGGATTATGAAAACAAGCATGTTCCTGAGCCGGTTGGCGACCCCATTTCGTCTCTCAAGCATTTTATGGAGGAGCATGATTTAAGGCAAAGTGATCTGCCAGAAATCGGCAGTCAAGGCGTGGTTTCGGAAATTCTCAATGGCAAAAGGCAGCTCAATGTCGCACAAATCAAGGCATTGAGCAAGCGGTTTAAGGTTTCGCCGGCGGTTTTTATATAACGTCTTCTCATGTGCAATAGCCGCTGGCGGGGAAATAGCTTGCTTTTCAAATGAACGATTGTTATCTTGTTCTCATTATGTTGAGTAAAGTGATAGTTACCATGCCCAAAGCAAAATCGAAGAAGCAAGGCGAGTTTCATGGCGTTGCGCTTGATAATGATCGTGAGGACTGGATGCGGTTTTCGCTCACGGCATGGGATAGGGCGTTTGGGGACAACGAGCCCGAATATACCTCGAACATGATCAAGAAGCCGGGCAAAAGGAATAAGTGTGCAGAGACAAAACCCAGACGGAAGAAATTCAAATTTGATTGGGAAGGCGAATTGTCTGATTTAGCAGATGAATTCTCGTCGGTAGAATTGCAGCATAAAGCAGTAGAATGGCGGTAAGGAGTTGCGTGATGAATGAAACCATGACTCTCGATGGCATCATCGAAGATTTACAGGCCACCGAGCCGCAACTTTTGCAATTTGAAAAAAAATACAAATTGCTGAGTTCCTACTTTTACCGGCTTTATGAAACCGGCAAGCTCGAATGCGAGGAAGAATTTCAAGAATGGGCGGCGCTTTACGAGGCCAAGCAGCATCGCGAAACGCTTTTTCCAAAAAATACAGATGGTCGAAAATAACTTAAGCAGCATTTCAAAAGTCGATACACTTGAAAAGATGGGAGAGTTTTGGGACACGCATGACTTCACGGATTTTGACGACCCCAACGCACCGGATGTGGAGTTTAAGATCGCGTGTGCTGTCCCAATCGAATTGGACTTGCTGGCCTCGGTGGAGAAGCAAGCGCGTCTGCGTGGCGTGAGAGTGGAGACACTGGTGAATCTCTGGCTGCAGCAGAAATTAGCCGAGCAACCCCAACCTTCTTTTCAAAAGTCTTGATCCGGCTCCCAAACAGTATTTCAAATGAACGGCTTGGAAAAATATATCGAGAAACGCAAGAAGAGAAGCCCGAAATTTGTGCGAAATTATGAATCCGGATATGAAAATTTCCGCATCGGTTGGAAAGACCAGTTGCTCAAAGATGTTCAGTCAATTCGCTTCGAAGTTCGCCGAAAAGGCGGTATCAAAGCAAAAACCATCGACGCCGCGGTAAGAAGGTATCGCAAGACCATAGGCGCATCCGGTGCATAAGAGTTTGCGCTAAACTAAACGAGTGTTATTAGCAGCCTCCTCCCCCACAAATATATCTCGCCTGATTTGTACGCGTTTCGGGTTGATTTGTAATGTCATTGCGAGGTGTTTTTTGCCGAAGCAATCTCTTGATTGCTTCGCTGAGAAACGCTCGCAATGACCGTTACCAAATAACCCTTAGCGAACATAAACATCATCGTGTCCCCCGCACCAGGTTTATCTTTTGCGCAGCCGAATTTGCCCATCCTCATTCAAGAAATCATCGACAGGCTTTTGGCCTGAGGCGCGGCGCTCGAACCGGTAAAATGTGGGCAAAAAGCAGCTTGCCGCATTCTCATGCGGTTGCGGGTATATTTTTCATTGGCGTTGCAAAGGGCTGCGCCCGAAGGGAAACAACCTGCGACTGGTACGAGTGGGGCACACAAGCTGACAATTGACTCTGCTCCGAAAGACGCTGAGGCGACGCCACCAAAGATTGCCGGAGGAGTTGGCGCTGCGGCGATTGGCGTAACGGCTTTCATTCTGACTTCATCTTTAATGCGGCGCAACTGCGAAAGGGAGATTGCAGGGAGATTGTTCTACTCGTTGAGCAATTCTGCCTCAACTTGCTCAATCGGGATGGTCTTGGTTGACTGCAATCTTTGATTGAGAAAAGAGAGAAATTTATGGCTGCGCCGCAAAAGCTCGACTTCGGTTTCAAAGTCATCGGCGAGTGTCAAAAGAAAATTATCGCCATTGTCTTCGAAGATTAAAACACCCTCGGTTCTCGCCATTTCAATAAGCTCACGAACTGAGGGGTTCTCGCCCGATAAAATTATGGTCTTCATATTTCTACCTCCTGGCCTCGGACGTAAAGAGTGTTGTGTACCTTGTGGCCGATTACGCCAATCTTTACCATGTCGCCTTGTTCAACAGCGTAGAATACGCGGTATTTCTGAACGCACAGTTCCCATGATCCCAGGGGATTTTCCTCCAACGGCTTGCGATGACGCGTTTCTATTAACGGCTCGTAGCTCAAGCTTTCTTTAATGCCATCGAGAATTATTCGACGCTCGTGGACACGAAACCAATGAAGATCTGCTTTCGCCTCCTCGGTTAGCTCGATTCGATATTTCATAAATATCTGCGGTTATCGATTTGAAGCTTTCATTCAGAAGATACATAACGCAAAGGCTTTTGTCAATATGAATTTTGGATTGACAGGGAGCCGCAGCCGAATTTGCCCTGCCGCATTCAAGAAATCATCGGAATGCTTTTGGCCTGAGGCGCGGCGCTCGAACCGGTAAAATGTGTGCAAAAAACAACTTGCCGCATTCTCATGTGGTTGCGGGTATATTTTGCATTAGCGTTGCAAAGGGCTGCGCCCGTAGGGAAACAACCTGCGACTGGCGCGAGTGGGGTACACAAGCTGACAATTGACTCTGCCCCGAAAGGCGCTGAGGCGACGCCCCCAAAGTTGCCGGAAGGGTTGGTGCGGCGGCACTTGGCGCAACGGGTTTCATTCTGACTTCATCTGATAACGGCGGTAGCAATAAAACGGAAAGCTTGCCGTCGTTTCAATGGCTGCCGAAATAAAGTTGGCCCGCAAGACATAGCTTCTCGTTTAGTTGGGTATCGTTACAGGTTGTTTGGATAGATGTTAAAAACACAAATATAGGAAGGTTGATGAGCAATGTCGCAACATATCGCAGTATTTGATCCAGACGCATTTTATCCATTTCGTAGCTTGGTTAAAGGCCCACTGGAAAATTGGAATGAACTTGATGCTTTAGAACGCTTTGCCAGAGCTATAGTATTGCATGATAATATGATTATGGTGTTCAGACCGGTTTCATATGATCCTGAAGCCTACGAAGAGTTAAAAAGCGAGCATCCATATCAAAGGAATTTCATTACTGCTATGGGGCCAGCCATTGATATTTATGATGGACTCTTTTCGACACAACGAGATTTAAAACTACAAAGCTTACCGGATCTTGCGCCCAAATTCCGTAGTCTCGCTTCTAAGTTTTCCAATGCGGAGCTTGGTAATCTTTATTATGATGCTCATATCAAGTTTTTGCAAATTCTTCTTGCAGTTGAGAAGGAAGGCGGGAGTATCGTATGTGATGGAGAATTTGCTAGTGCAATGCAATTTCAAGCACAAGAATATCCACAAGAACTATTTAATGCCCTCGATGCAGATTGGAAAGAATATGCTCGCAATATAAATAACGGGTATCACGGTCCAAACTTACCGCCTGTTTTAGGAATAGTTTTGAATAGATGTAAGAACCGCGATGACATTCCCATTGTGTTGAAACAACTACGTAATGAGTGGGCGGATCCCGGAAAAAAGGTTTGGGAGCTAATAACAGAATTAAGATCTGCCAAAACTCTTAAAGAAGCCTATCAGATTAAACGCCATCTGGATGACGCATCAAAATACTTTTCTCCGAAGCAAAGTCCTACTGACTTTTCTCCAATACGATTTTTATGGGAACTTTTTGCTGAAGCTGCAGGTGGAGCCATCGATGCAGAATTCGCGGGTGGTAATCCTTTTGTCGGAGCAGCTACCGCGATAGTGCAGACAGGATTAACGAAATTTTCTGATGAAGGATTAGAGTTTGCAAAAATACTTTTTCGCAGAGGCGCTTTTGACTTAGCCCGTCGTGTGCGTCGTGAGACCATGAAACTAACTCCAATGCCTGCTTTGCTATCAAAATTTCTCACGCAAGCTGAAAAAGAGAAACTTGGCTTATGAAGTCATAAACGAAATCAAGTGAAAGCTATGCGTCTAATCAAGGTCTATCTCGCTCCGCAGTCGGTGGAATTTGGCCACTTGCTGCTTGTGGAAAGAAAGGATTTACGTTAAAGGAGGTCTAATTTATGAATAAGCCCATTGTTTTTTTAGTTTTTCTTATGATGGTTTGTGTAACCGTCTTCTCGTGTGCACATGGTTCCAAAATGAGGAAGCTTTATCCTGGGATGACAAAGCAAGAAGTTCTCAAAGCGTTAGGAAAACCTGACGGTTATCAAAAGGTAGGTGAATATGAAGCATTCAAATATGCCAATAAACTCATGAGCGGCTGGAGTTGGGATAGAGCTGACTACTATGCCATCCTCAAAGAGGGCGTATTGGTTGAGTACGGTGCGGGGAACATTCGTGTTAAAGATAGTAACATAATTGTCTTGGTACCTCTTCGGTAATTAAGAGCAGCTAATGAGTCAGTTTAAAAACGGGTTAGGCCTACGTAAGTTTGAAAGAATTTCGTAGCAAAAGCGAGAATAAATAATGTTGAAAACTGTTTCTGTTGAAGAAGCCATCACGCACACGCTTTGGGAAGCTCACACTTGTATAGGACAATGGGCATTCTGTGCTTGCCTCGCAATGTTTCGCAAAGCTTTGGATCTTTGGAGCGCTGAGTACAGAGATCGTCATGGAATGACTTTCGACAAGGGCGAAAAAGAACATGATAATTTGTTCTGGCGTCTCAGAAAAATAGCTGAATCTAACCCACTTTACAGTGAAGCCATTCATTCCATCATTGATAAACTGCGACTCGATGCGAATGACGCGGTACATCAGTCAACAGTTTGTGCAGGTGGTAGGACCGGAACACTTAACGGTATCACGATCATAAATATTCGGCAACCTTATGAGCAGCTTTATGGATTGGTTGTCAACCTCATCACAACCACCATGCCGAACATGAGAATAATCCACTCCGATATACGCCGTTGGAAAAAAGAGTCGAAGAGTTGAGTTTCCCATTCTTTTCAATCGAAATATAACTTTGTGCATGCAATAAAAGCGGCTTTTCCAACGAAGTGAGCGCCACACCAACTGCGGCGGACCTCCCTCCTGCCGCGCCGCAAGGTTTGACCGCCAGCGCCGGTAATCGGCAAATCACATTAAAATGGCGGCAAAACACCGAGGCGGATTTTCTGCGCTATCGCATTTATCGCGGCACCTCGCCCAATCCGATCACGAAAGTTGATTCGACGAACGGCATCGCCGATACGACGAAAACCTTTGCGGACTTGATCAATGACACGAGATATTATTTCCGCATTACGGCGGTTGACAAAAATCTCAATGAAAGCGGCTACTCCAACGAGGTGAGCGCGACGCCGACGACGGCGAATGTTCCGCCCGCCTCGCCGCAAAACTTGGCCGCCACCGCCGGCGACCGCCAAATCACTTTAACCTGGACGGCCAACAGCGAAGCCGATTTTCTGCGCTACCGCATTTATGGCGGGACCGCGGCGAATCCCACCACCAAAATCGATTCGGTCGAGGGCGCGGCCAATACCGCCAAAACCATTGCCAATCTCACGCCGGGAACGACCTATTATTTTCGGCTGACCGCGGTTGATCGCGCCATGCAGAAGATACCTACAGCAACGTGGCGCAAACCGGCCTCCACCCTGTCCGCGTGTATTGTCCCAACGGCATCGCCAATCCCGCCGGTCAGCCGAGCGGCAAAGAGGCGAGCTTGTATCGGCTTTTTTCCATTCCATTGGAGCTTGACAACCCCTCGCCCGCGACGTTTTTGAGCGCCAATCCCAGCCTCGGCGCTTATGACAATGCGAAGTATCGCTGGTACGGCTTGGAGCGCGCGACGCAGAGCTTGCGAGAGTATCCCAATTTCGGCAGCATGGCGATGACGCCGGACATGGGCTTTGCGCTGTTGGTGAATATCCGAAATGTGAAGCTGAAAACGAGCAGCGGCACGACGGTGGTTACGAGCGCGCCGTATAATATCGCCTTGCCGGCGGGCTGGAGTCTCATCGGCAATCCGTTCAATTTCAATATTCCGTTTGATAGTCTGCGGGTGTTAAACGCGCGGACGGTATGGACAAACGCGGACGATGAACGAGGCACGCAGTCGTCCGCGAACGTCCATGCAGTCAGTGCGTTTGAGTTGTGGAGCTTCGAGGGCGATTGGCAAATCAACACGCGGGGACTGGAGCCGTGGAAGGGCTATGCGATTTGGCTGAGCGACGCGGCGACGTTTTCCATTCGCCCAGGCGTGGCGGGATTGAATAATGGGACGACGTTTTATTCGGTGGCCAATAATGACGCGGCAAACTGGCTGCTGCAAATCATCGCGGATAATGGCCGTACTGCGAGCCGGTTCAATTTTGCCGGGCAATATGCGGGCGCGACGGATAACGAAGACGCGCTGGATTTGCATCAACCCGTGCGTCTCGCCGATGGCGTCGAGGTGGTTTTTACGAAGAAAAATTCGGCGAGTCTGAAAGCCGACATTCGCCAACCCTCGAGCAACGGCCACACGTGGGAGTTCACCTGCCGACTCAATCCGGAAGATGAAGTGTTGTCGCTCACGTTCGACGGGGTGGCGACGGTTCCGCAAGCGTTTGATATTTTTCTCCTCGAGCCGGAAACTGCTACGGCATACAATCTTCGCGCAAATCCGCGGCTGCAATTTGCCACGCACCATTTGACGGAGAAACGCTTCCAATTGGTGGCCGGCACAAAGGCGTATTTGAGTGAGCAATCTTTGCCGGCGGAGTTGC
>JBOHQZ010000072.1:0-13888 GCA_050732275.1 bacterium | reverse complement strand
CGCTTGCAGATATGCGGTCAGATGGAAATATTCTGCCATTTCCAACAATGACGGTGCAAAAGAAGACCGTGGGCGGTTGTGAGTTGGCCATTGTGGAGGTGCTCCCATCTTACAATCCGCCGGTTCGATACAATGGCAGGGTATGGATACGCGTTGGCCCCCGCCGGGCCCAAGCCACAGCGGAGGAAGAACGACGGCTAACCGAAAAACTGCGCGCCGGCGACTTGCCCTTCGATCAACATCCTGTTATTGGAGCCACACTCGAGGATTTAGATCTTGAGTTATTTAAGCAAGCCTATCTTCCTGCTGCTGTGGCAGGGGATATACTTGCCGAAAATCAACGCACGGTTGAACAGCAGTTTGCTTCATTGCGCTTCCTCAATCGTCAAGGCGTTCCTAATATTGCATCCATCATTGTTTTTGGCAAGCGTCCCACCCATTGGATTCCAGGCGCTTATGTCCAGTTTCTCCGTTTGGACGGGTCGGAGTTGACTGATCCCATCCGCCATCAAAAAGAAATAGTCGGCCCTCTACCCGAACTCATACGACAGCTTGACGAGGTTTTAGACGCCAATATTTCGATAAACAGTGACGTGCGCAATGGGCCAACCGAGCAGAAAGAAGCAGATTATCCCATTGTGGCGTTGCAACAACTCACCCGTAATGCGGTGCTGCACCGCACTTATGAATCCACCCATGCGCCATCACGCATCTATTGGTTTACGAACCGCATTGAGATCATTAGCCCGGGTGGTCTTTACGGCCTTGTCAATGCCGATAATTTCGGGCAGCCAGGCGCAACAGATTATCGTAACCCACTACTGGCGGAGGCAACTAAAGTATTGGGCTTTGTACAACGCTTCGGAATCGGAATTCCGTTGGCGCGCAAAGAACTTGAAAAGAATGGCAACCCGGAGTCGGAATTTAAATTTGAGTCGACGAAGGTAGTGGTCGTCATTTGGAGGAAAAAATGAAGACGATTGCATTTTTCAACCATAAGAGCGGCGCGAGCAGAACCTCGCTCGTTTATCATCTTGCCGCGATGCTCGCTGACCACGGCGCGAAAGTCGTAGCCGCTGATCTCGATCCGCAGGCCGATTTGACGTTTATGTTTCTGGATGAAGATCGGCTTGAGGCCTTGTGGCCGGCGGGCGAGCATCACCAAACCGTTTTGGGAGCGGTCAAGGCCAATCTAAAAAATGCCAGCGAGACCGTTGCGGTTCACGTAGAGGAGACTGCAGATAATCTCGGCATAGTGGTTGGCGATCTCGGCTTGGCCGTTTTTGAGGCGGATTTCGCGGCGGCTTGGTCACGTTGCCTCGATGGTGACGCCTCTGCTGGCCGTTTAACTTCTGTTTTTCACCGCGTGCTGCAAATAGCGGGGCGAAGCCGTGAGGCCGATGTGATGCTGATCGACCTCGGCCCCAACTTGAGCGCCCTCAATCGCGCCGCGATGATTGCCGCTGATCTTGTCATCGTTCCGATTTTGCCAACCATATTCGCGGTGCAAGCCCTGCAAGATCTCGGATCGGCCTGGCAGCGTTGGCGCGAGGAATGGCAAGCGCGTTTGCAGAAGCATCCGGAAGCGTCTCTGAATTTGCCGCATGGCGACATGCAACCGCTGGGTTACGTCATCCAGCAACCTCCCCTCCGGTTGGATCGGCCGGTCAGACCTTATCATTATTGGATGACCCCAATTCCCGCTGTTTATCGTGAGGCCGTGTTGCAGCAAAATGTGGAAAATGCTCCGCCCGTTGCTTCCGATCCCCATTGTCTTGCCGTGCTCAAACAGATTCCCAGCCTCATGCACATGGCGACGGAAGCTCGCAAGCCGATGTTCTTTCTCAAGCCGGCTGATGGCGCGCTCGGCGCTCATGCCAAAGCCGTAGTGGATTGCTACAGAGATTTCAAAGCGCTGGCGGAAAAAATCGCCGCGCGCTGCGGCGTTGCTTTTCGCTGATGCAGTTCGCAAACGTGCTCAATCTTCAATTAAACAAGAACGATCCTCGCTATGCTCAAAAGCCGTCATCAGCTAGACAAACACCTAAACGGTCGCTAACATTTTTCGCCAATCCTTCCACTGAATAGAACAGCGCCTTTACGATGACGATTCGCTTCGAGAACGTTTGGTTTGCGTACGAGAGTTTTGCCGTGCCGGGAAATCAACCTAGGCCGCAGTTGCAGGACATTAGTTTTGAGATTCGCGCCGGGGAATTGGTCGGCCTCGTAGGGCGCTCCGGATCCGGAAAAACCACTTTGATGCAGATGTTCAACGGGCTTTTGGTGCCCGAGCGTGGCCGGGTTTTGGTGGATGAGCAGGATATTCTTATGTCCGATTATGATCTCACTGCCCTGCGTCGTCGCCTCGGCGTGGTTTTTCAATTTCCTGAAATGCATTTGTTCGCCGCCACGGTAGAAGAAGAAATTGCTTTCGGGCCGCAGCAACAAAATCTTCCGGCAGCGGATATCGCCAAAAATGTCACATTGGCGTTACACCAGGTTGGGCTTGACGAATCTTTTGGCGGGCGCAATCCGTTCACCTTAAGTCAAGGCGAGAAGCGGCGAGTCGTCTTGGCCGGGGTGCTGGCGATGCAACCGGAGATGCTCGTTCTTGACGAGCCGACCGCCAGCCTGGACGCACGCGGCGCTTGGGAAGTCCGCCGCTTACTGCGTGATTGGCAGGCGGCAGGCAAAACATTGGTCATCATTAGCCACGATATCGATTTAATTGCACGTTTTTGCCACCGGCTTTTGGTTCTTGGCGAAGGTCGGCTGATTTATGATGGCCCAACGGCCTCACTCTGGGGAATAGCCGGGCCGGACTCAGCGCAAGAACTGTTGCAGCAAGCCGGGCTGGCGTGGCCGCGTTATCAGCGCTTGCGCCAGGTTCTGTCGTCTCAAGACATACCCTGGCAAGGCATTTCTATTTTGAAAGATGGGCAAAACGCTTGAAAATGGTGTTCGACCAAAAAAGTAATTGCTATCGCCAAAAAAAAATTCCGCAGTTCAAAACCGTTGTGTGTATAGTTTAGGTGTTTTTGAGCACGAATACGTTTTTGTAATACCGCTGTCTCAGCGTAACACATACGACTTGTTTTGAAACGGTCGAAAATCGTACGGAATTCACAAAAATGTAACCATTTAGCGACACCACCCTGCCAGCGCGAAGCAACATGGCATGGTGATTTCGAAACTGTAACCCATTGAAAATCTTCTGAATTTGGCTGTTTGGCGTTATTGACGCCATATCTTGCAGTTTCTTTTTCAAATTTGTAAACGGCGAATCGCATCCCTGGCATGTAGATTGCGAAAGTGTAAGGGGTTTGTTAAGGGTATGCCTGTGGGAATATGCCCACAGGAGACGCCTCAAAGGTTATAAGGACAACCGGTCGATCCTTTCAGGGATGAAGATCATCGGAAAATTATTCACACCTGCTTTTTGGTCCAGCGACACATCTATGATTGTCGACTCTGGCGCTTACGGACCGCTGTGGCCCCGACGGCCTTTTGCAAAAAACGCAGAAGGGAAATCGGTGCAACCAATAGCGGGAAAGGATAAGAACATCGTGGCAACTACAGTAGAACCGAAAGACTTCGATCTTGATGTCATCCCTACAGACATCGAAAGTACCTGGGGCAAAAATTATGGCTTCGACTATCATTACCCCTTGGTCAGCCGCAGCCCGGAAATCAAGGAAATTTTTGCGTTGATCAAAAAGGTGGCGAAGAGCAACGCGACCATTTTGATTCAAGGCGAGACCGGCACTGGTAAGGAGCTGATTGCGGGGCTGATTCAGTTTATCAGCCATCGCGGCGACAAGCCGTTCGTCAAAGTCAACTGCGCGGCGCTGCCGGAGAACCTGCTGGAAAGCGAATTGTTTGGTCACGAGAAGGGCGCATTCACCGGCGCTTACCAAACCCGCGTTGGCAAGTTCGAGCAATCCGACGGTGGCACGCTGTTTCTCGACGAAATCGGCGACATGCAGCTCACCACGCAGGCCAAGATTTTACGCGTTTTGCAAGACCAAACCTTCAACCGCCTGGGCGGCAATCGCACCATTCAGGTGGATGTGCGGGTCATTGCAGCGACCAACAAGGATTTGTGGCACGAGATCGAGCTGGGAAATTTTCGCGCCGACCTTTACTACCGCCTCAATGTCGTGACGCTGCACATTCCACCTTTGCGCAAGCGCTCTGAAGACATCGCGCTGATCGCCGAATTTTTCCGGCGGAAGTTTTCGCGCGAGATTCGCAAGAAAACCAAAGGCTTTTCGAGCGAGACCATGGAGCTGTTGCGCAACCACCAGTGGCCGGGCAACATTCGCGAGCTCAAGAATTTAGTCGAGCGCGCGGTGCTCGTGGTGGAAGAAGGGCAGGAGATTCAAGCGAAGGACTTGTCGATGTCCGGCCGGGATTACTTCGCTGCCGGCGGCAAGGATCGTCGCCGCGCCTCTGACGGTGAAGTGCTTTCGCTCGACACGCTGAATTTGGAAGCGATTGAAAAGGAAGCGATCCTGCGTGCGCTGGAGCTGCGCAACTGGGTGCAAAAAGATGCGGCCAATTTGCTCGGCATTTCGCCGCGCGCGCTGAACTACAAAATCAATTATCATAACATTACCCACCCGACGTGGAAGAAAAATACGTGAGGTTTGCGTTCGCTGGACAGGGAGATTTATTTTGAACCTTTTGGTATTTTTAATAATGAAGGGCGGCGAGTTTGCGCTTTATACGGGCATGGCTCATCGCCCTTTGATTTTTCTGATAAGCATGTCGCTAAGACATTTTAGCTTTACTTAATTTAAAACTTAGATTTGTACTTGTATGGAAAAGAAGAATAAACCAAGAGTCTTTCTCTCCCACGCATCAAAAGACAGAGCCTTTATTGAAAAATTATACAACGATTTGCTAAAATATAAGATTGCGCCTTGGAAAGATACTGAGGAGATTAGAGACGGCAGACCGTGGCTCAAGGTTATTTTTGAAGATGGGATTTCTACCTGCGACTCGATAATAGTCTATCTTACAAAGCATTCTATTAATTCAAAGATGGTAGCAAAAGAAATAGATGCTGCTTTTATTGAACAAATGTCTGATAATGGCATAACAATTCTTCCTTATATCGATGATTCTCAACTTAGATCAGAGTTACGTCCAGACATTCGATCTCTCCAATGTAGAGAATGGAATAAGCACAATTACCTCGAGTTTTTGCCTTCTGTTGTTGCCGAAATTTGGCAAAGCTACGTGGAAAGAGTCGTGGATGCAGCTATATTGAAAGAAAAATATGAAAATAAGAGCCTTGAGGAAAGATACAAAAAATTAGTTAAAAGAACTCTATCCTCCCCATTTACAAAATCTCAAAAGAAAGACTTCGAATATATAAAGAATTATTAGGATGACACGGTAATCGTCACTATCAGAACAACCAAAGAAGATGACCAATCAAGTGATGAAACACTATACTCACATCTAATTCCTATAAGTGATGATGAAAAATACTCGTGCTCTTTCTTGGATTTGTTGTATAAATATATTAACGAAGGCCACGATAGTTATTCACCTGAGCAATTTAACTCTTACATAATGAAGCTTTTACCAGAAAACTTGTTTGAAACAATTGATATCGCAGAATATAAGTCTGTTCATAATATTAAATCTGATTTCATTACTAAATTACGCACAGTTGGTCTGACAAAACCTTCTGCGAGTGGTATCGATTTATTTTCAAACAAAATGTACAGATTCAATATCCCGGGCGAGTGTGTGACATTCTGTAGAGGAAAGGAGAGTGTCTATGCGGTTGGTGTTGGGATGGCTGTTGCTGGCTGTGACGCCAGTTATTGCCGCTGATCTTAAGATTTCCTGGCAGCCGAATAACGAGCCGGATCTGGCTGGTTACTTCGTTTATTACGGCGTGCAAACCGGCTTTTACAATTATCGCTTGGCGATCGGACGGCAAGCTGAATATACGATTCGCGATCTGAAGCCGGGAATGACTTATTTTATTGCCGTAACCGCCGTCGATACGGCCGGCAATGAAAGCGCGTTTTCCGAACAAATTCGGGTGCGGCTGCCTGAAGCCGCAGGCGAAGATAACACCGTGCCGGAAACGCTGCAACTCCTGCCGAGTTTTCCAAACCCCTTTGATACCCAAAAATACAACAAGACTACGTTCAGCTTCGAACTGCACGAACCCACGCGTGTCAAGCTGCAAGTTTTTGACGTGCTCGGCAATTTGGTCGTCACGCTGATTAACGGAGAGCGCCAAGCCGGCACGCAAAAGATTGCCTGGAACGGTTACGATCGCCAAGGCCTGCCGGTGCGCACCGGGATTTATTTTTACCGACTGCAAACGGCAAGTCAAACGATCAACCGCAAGCTCGTCGTTTATCGCTGAGCGATTCGTTCGGCAGGAAGCAGATATTTCAGCAAATACGGCAAATCGTCGCGCCAGGAGCCCCAACTGTGGCCGGCAGCAATCTCGCGATAACCAAAGCGCGCCCGGCCCATGCGAAGCTGGTCGCGCATGCGATAGTGCATGTCGATAAAACTGTTACCGGTGTTGGCAACGTTGATCTCGTCCGTGCCGCAAGATATATAAAAGGAAAAAAGGGTGAGATCGACTTTTGGCAATAAGCTAAAGATGCTTCCATTATTATATCCAAAATCGCTCGATTGCCCGGCAACGAGACGGAATACCTCCGGATTTTGCAGCGCGATATTAAAAGCAGCAAAACCGCCAAGACTGGCGCCAATCATGCCGCGATGATCGGCGTTGTCGATAATGCGATAGCGCTTTTGAATGCGCGGCACCAACTCGCGGCAGATAAACTCCACAAATTGGGTGTTGTTCCCGTATTCTTCGTTGCGCCTGGCTTTGAGCGGTGAAACACAGACGACAACAACCGGGCGAATTTCGCCGGCGTCGATCAAATAATCGAGCGTGAGATTGAGCTTGGCGAGATCGAGATATTCCAGGCCGTCATTGACGTAGAGAGAAGGATAGACCACCTGGCTCTGCGCGTAGCCAGGCGGCAGGTAAATTCGAATCGGCCGTTGGTTGGCCAGCGTCCGGCTGTAAATCGTAAACTCTTCGATTTGACCTCGCGGCGCCCGAGACGTGCCGTCGAGCCATGACAACGGCTTATAGCGCGGCATTCGCAGTTCTGAGCGCGGCCCGAGTTCGGTCATTATTTGTTGCGGGTTGGCCGGGTCGAGCGTCCCTATACCATCGACGATCAACTGATAATCGAAACGTGCGGAATCGGGAAAGTGCACCTGGAGCGCGTGCAAATCGGTTTCGCCAAGCCGCTGGAATTTGCCGCCCGGCTGCCAGTTCGTCATATCGCCGGTGAGTTGCACGGTTTGGGCGGAACCTTTGTAGAGAAAGAGCGCCGTAGAATCATGTACTACTGGGATGCCCAGCTTTTGATATTCACTCCACCAACGATCGGCCAATTGTTGCTGCACAATTTTTCCTCCGGCCGTCAGCAAGTGGGCTTGCATTTGGGCCAGCTTTTCCTCCGGCAATTTATTTTGATTACACGCGAACAACAACCCCATCAATCCATAGCAGAGCAGTTGCCTCATTCTCAAAGCTGCCTTTCAATGATGTGGAAACGTTTTTCGATACGGTAACGCAATATAGTCATTATGCTCTTCGATTTCAAGCAAAAACATCGCTCCGCCGGAAACTTTTTTCTGTTTTGTATTTTTTTTATTATTGAAACATTCCTCCCTACGTGCGCAAACTCGGAATGGCTCTGCAAAAAAAGAGTGCCCCATCCTGCAATCTTGCGGGACGGGGCACGACGGATGGCATACTCCAGCGAACGCACTTGGCGCTGGAGATAACACGATGGTTTTGTTTTATGATAAATGGCGTGAGGCGAAACAGTGCATCGCCTCGCGCTCTCAAGATAAAAGCTCAGATGGTTTGCAACGACTTGAGATCGAGTTTCTGGGGCAGACGTTGCAGCTTCTTTTGCAGCTTTTCGGCATTTTCTCGCTGGCGGCGATCCAGCCCTTCAAGATGTTGCTCCAATTGCGGGGCGATGAGATCGGCGTCGCGCCAATTGTCGGAGCCAAACTTGCGAATGCGAATCTTGTTGCGATCCGGCCCCCACATATGAAAGCCATGATCGTCGGCGCTTTCGAGCGCGGCTTGCACCGTCGCGGTTTTGCCTTGGCGCACATATTCAACGGTGGCCTCGTCGCCTTCTTCATAGTCTCTCAGCGCGTTGATCAAATCGTCGGCGTCGGTGATTTTTTCGCCGTCAATTTTGGTAATCACATCGCCGGCTTTGATCCCGGCTTTCTCTGCCGGTGAATCTTTCGTCACGTCCAATACCAGCACGCCGTCTTTTTCTTCGACTTTGAAATAAGGAGCGAGATCTTTGTTAAGCTCTTGCACCTGCACGCCCAAGCGCGGACGTCCGAATGCCATGATATTGCGGCCATCACCGCTCCAATTGTAAGCGAAAGCGCGCGGGCTTGAGGCGGTTTTGCGCGCCTCCAGAGTAACTTCGATCTCCCGTTCTTCGCCGTCACGGAGAATTTTGATTTTGACGGTTTTGTCCGGCGGTGTATTGCGTACGAGACGGACGAAGTCCTCGGCTTTTTCCACAGTTTTGCCGTCAAACGACAGCAGCACATCCTCTTCTCTGAGATTGGCGTCGTCTGCCGGGCTGTTTTGCACCACGTTGGTAATGAGCAGGCCCGAACGATTGCCAACTTTCATCGCGTCGCGCAGCGAAGGGGTCAGCTCTTGCACGCTGACGCCGAGCCAGCTTTTTTTAGTTTTCTCCACCGCCTTGCCGTCACGCAAAGCGACGAACAACAAAGCGCCAAAGATAATAAAAAACGCCATGGCGCCGGCCATACGATGCGTTAACATTTTTTTGAGCATGTGAAAACCTCCACGTATCCCAGTCGGCTCGACTGGAAATGTTAATATGATGCGTTCAGATTCTGTCCAAGCCGCAGCGAGCTACATTACAGTCACAGAATCTGTGTTATTTTCAACGGTCAGTTTATAAGACCTTGCCTGGCTACAAAAAGTTTTGCTTCTAATGATTTTATTCGTATATTGACTTAAACGGAAAACGCGGCTCGCCGTCTATATAGTTAGAGTGCAAAAAAATCAAGGAGAAAAATGGCTCTCGCAATGCAGTTGGCTAGCAGCACCGCGGAACAACATGGAAATTTGCCGGAAACCGAGCTGGTGACTCGGGCGCAACAGGGCGACGAGTTTGCCTTTGAAGCGCTATATCGGCGCTTTGCGCGTACAGTATATACAGTCGCGCATCACATGCTGGGCAATCATCACGACGCGGACGAAGTCATGCAAGAGACGTTCATTCGGATTTTTAAAAATCTGTCACGTCTGCGCAGCCCGCAAGCGTTCACGGCGTGGGTCTACCAGATCACGGTGAATCTTTGCATGGATTACCGCAAAACGCGCTCGCGCAACCGTTGGGAGCCGTTGGAAGCAGACGAGGACCGGCAATCGCATTTCGAGCTGGCAACCGCCAAATGGGTGCGCAACCCGCAACAGGTGCTCGAAAACAAAGAGCTGCTGACGCACATCTCGTCGGCTATTGATTCTCTGCCGGGGCAGCAAAAAGCGGTCATTTTGCTCCACGAGGTGGAAGGGCTATCAAAAAAAATGATTTCGGAAGTTCTCGAGTGCTCGCTGGTCACGGTGCGCACCAATTTGCACCATGCCCGCAAAAAACTGCGGCGACGATTGCTCAAATACCTCAATACTTGATGACGACCTCTGCCGGGCAAGCAATAATTCTGTGCACACCGGTTTGAAACCAGGATGGTGAAAGCTGGCAAGCGGAAACCCGGCAACCTCTCTCCGCAAGGGGAGAATAGGTTTATTGAATGTTTACAACCAAGGTACAAGGTGTGATAATGAACTGTCTGGAAATTCAAGAACACCTGCTGGATTATATCGACAATGAATTGAGCGGCTCGTATCAGCAGGCGGTAACGGAGCATTTGCAATCTTGTTTGGCATGCCGCGAGGAAGCCGAGAGCTACCGCAAAACCGCGGTGTTGTTGCAATTGCGCGCCGTGCCGGAGCCTGCCGAGGCGTATTGGGACACGACGTGGGAGAAGATCCGCGTCGGTTTCAAAGCGCGCGTGCTGACCATGCACGACAACAAGCTCGACTCGCCGTCGCACTGGTTATGGTTGAAGCGCCTCGATTGGCGCCGTGCGGCAGCAGTGGCGGCGGTGTTTCTCCTTTTGGCGATCGCCGGCTTGTTGGCTTGGCGTTCCCAGCCGCCTCACGAATTGATGACGAACGCTGCGCCGCGCCCGATGCAATTGCCGGACGCGTCACGCGATGAGAGCCAGCGTGATGAAGATTTTCCGGAGGATATCGGGCGCCAAATGGAGTTGATCTCAACGACGCGCGTTGCGTTTGGCTCGATCGATCCGATCTCGAAAAGCGCCATGCTGGTGCGGATGGAGGCGAACAACAGATGAATCACGTATTCTACAAACGAATATGGAATGAAGATTTTGGATAAATTGCCGTTGGGGTTGTGGCTAACATGCGAGACGATGCCGGCGCCGCGCTGGTTGCTTCGCTTGGCGCTTCTTTTTTTGTTGATCAGCGGTTGCGGCGAACGTCACGCGATGAAAGAAGTCCGGCTCGAATTTAAACAGCAGCCGCAGGAAACTTATGTGTACAGCGTATCGGACAGCGTGGAATGGGAGATAGAGGAAGTCGATAAGCCGCGTTATGCTTTCCAACACCTTCAGGCGCAAGAATCCAGAATGTTGATCGAGGCCATTGACTCTGCCGCGGTGCGTTCTTTGACGATGTCGTTTGTCGTGACCGAAGATACGATGCTCAACGCGCCGGAATACGTTCTGAAACGCCGGCGCCGGTCGAGCATTGGTTGGAAATTCGGTTTCGACCTGCGCATGCGCAAAAATGGTGAGATTGTCAAAGTCGTCACTGACGATCCCAAGCTGGCTTTCGAGTACGACCGCTCGTACAAACCGAGTCAGCCGGTTTTTCCGGACCGCTCCATCAAACCGGGATATGCCTGGACGCAGAATTTTTCGGTCGAGGTGCCGCGCAGCAACCCCACAGTGGCGACGACGCAATATCAGCTCGAGAACTTTGCCCAAGTCGACCAGTTCGATTGTGCGGTGATCAATTTCAAGGGCGAGCTTGAATATGAAGAATGTTATCAGCCGCCGGCAGACAAGCCCTCGAAAGAATTTATTGCGAAAAAATATCGTTCGCAAGTGACGAGCGAAGGCCGCCTGTATTTTGCGTATCGGGAAGGTTTCATGGTCAAAAAGGTGAATTTAATCACATGGAAATTGCTCACGACGACGTTCACCAAAGATAAAGTGGAGCAACAGTCGCGCACCACGGTCAAAGATCATGAGCGCATCACCCTGACCGAGATTCACCGCCCCAATCAGGAAGTTTTCAGCTATCGCATACCGTAACACGTTATAAACGCTTTGAGCGTCGCCCCATGGCGCGGCTCTCAAGGGCGCGCCCACCCCGGTCGTAAAGCCGCTGTGTTGCCCCCGGTTGTGAGGAGGAAGGGAGGTGAAGGCAGCGCTCCAAAAATTTTCTTTCCCAATTTTTAAATTTGCCGCAGTTTTTTCGTTGCATTAAATTGCGGCGACGCGTATATTTCTCCTTGACTCTGCGCACATAAATACCCAACGCGGACAAACCTGCCCTGCTAAAGCCCTGGGCAGGTCAGGGCCGCAACCAAAGAGGAAAGATTTATCCGCCGAATTTCGCCGAAATCACCGAGCCTCGCCGAGCAAAATCCTTTTCAGCGAATCTCGGTGCCTGCAGCACCTCTCGGAGTGAGGTCTCACTCTCGAGTGGAAAATGTAGCGCAGGCGTCCCGCCCAATGCTGCTAACTTTTTAGAAGGACAAAACGATTTTGGCAAAACCATTCACAAGCAATGACAGAAAAATAAAAACCAAGAACATGGGGCTTGTGTATCATCAAAAAATGTCCACAGCGAGGAGACGATAAGCCGTAAATATTTTTCTGGCCTGCATTTTTCTGTCATAATGTTCTTTAAAAGTTAGTAACATTGGATAAGATGTCTGCACTACGCCGCCCGTAAGTGAGGCATTACCTCTCGGAGTGAAATTATCTTGAGTGTAATCATTTTGCCTTTTGATCCGTAATCCGAGTAAATGATTTTCATGCGGTATTTATTGCAATCCATCCTGCTTGTTTGCTGCCTTTCGTTTGGCGCTTTTTGCCTGCAGGCGCAAACGGAATTGGAGCGCGGGTGGGAATTTTTTTATCGCGGCGAATATGGCTCGGCTTTGCAAGCTTTTGAGCGCGCTGCGGAGTCGCCGGCAGCTTTGCTCGGGCAGAGCCGGACGCTGGAAGAAATGGGCGAGTATGATCGCGCGCGCGCTGTGGTGTTGGAAGCGCATAGCAAAGTTCCGGCGGCAGCATTTGCCAATCGTCTCGGTGAAATGGCTTTGCACGCCGGTGACCATGCCGAGGCGCGGCGTTATCTCGAAGAAGCTCTTCGTCTCGACTCCGCCGCGCGTCCGGCCCAGCTTAATCTCGCGATTTTGCAATGGCATCGCGGCGAACGCACGGCGGCGCGCCGCACGTTTTTGACATTCATCGATTTTTATCAGACGGCGAAACAGCTTGCGGCGGAAGACATCTTTTTGGTGGCAAGGGCGTGCAATTATCTCGAGCGTTTCAAAGACGCCAATCGCCTGTTTAACGAGGCGACGAAGCTCGCGCCCTCGAACTGGACTTTTTATGTTCCTTGGGGCGATCTGTTCTTGGAAAAGTACAATGTCGCGGATGCACGCGGCATTTATCAGGATGCTCTCAAAATAAATCCGCAGGCGGTGTCGGCGCTATGCGGCTTGGCACGATGCGCCGCCACCGAGGACATGGGTGAAGCGATGAAACTGGCGCAACGCGCCGTCACGCTAAACTCCAGCTCGCCGCAAGCGCAAGCCGCTGTGGCCGAGCTTTTTCTCGTGGCCAACAATGAAAAATCGGCGACGGCGGCGCTCGACAAAATAAGCAGCCGTTTTCCGAATTATCTGCCGGCGTTGGCGCTTCGCGCGATCCTCGCCGATCGCCGCAATGACGGCGAAGCCGTGGCGCGTCTTTGTCAGCAAGCCGCGCAGATCAATCCGAAGGCGCCGGATATTTATATTCGCCTCGGCGAGGATGCGGCTCGGCGCTATCTGTTTCGTGAGTCCGTCGTTTTTTTCCGCCAGGCGCTGGCGCTCGATCCGGAAAATTGGACCGCGGCGGCCGAGCTTGGCACCAGCCTTTCCCGGCTCGGTGAAGAGAGGGAAGCGAAAGCCTTGCTCGAGCGCGCTTTCGAGCGCGATCCTTACAATGTTTTGGCCGGCAATCTGCTCGAGCTTTTCGACGATTTTTCGAAGTACGACACCATTCGCACCGCACATTTTTTGCTGCGCCTGCACCGCGATGACAAGCCGATTATCGGCACTGCTGCCGAAGCTTTGAGCGAAGCGGCATACAAAAGCATGGCCGCGCGTTACAACGCCGCGCTGCCGAACCCCATTCTCATCGAGATTTTTCCGAAGCACGATGATTTTGCTGTGCGCTGTTTTGGCCTGCCAGGCGCACAGGTCTTTCTCGGCATCTGCTTTGGCCGGCTGATTGCGATGGATTCGCCGCGCGCGCGCGAGCAAGGCGCGTTCAATTGGCAAGAGACGCTGTGGCACGAGATCGCGCACGTTTTTCACCTCGAACTCACCGCCAATCGCATCCCGCGCTGGCTGGCCGAAGGCATCGCCGTTTACGAAGCGGCGAATGCCCGCAGCGAATGGGATATGAATATGGAAGTGATCATGGTGCGCGCTCTGCG
>JBOHQZ010000071.1:3490-13917 GCA_050732275.1 bacterium | reverse complement strand
AGGGCGTGGAGGCGCAAACGATTTCCAATCTCTATCTCGCGCTCGAGCACAACCTGACTATCATCCCCGTCATCAACAAAATTGATTTGAAGGGGGCGCAGATCGATCTCGTCAAAAAGCAAATCACCGATATTCTCGGCATTGACACGAATGATATTATTTTGGCGAGCGCCAAGCAGGGCATTGGCATGGATGCCATCGTCGAAGCGGTGGTGCAACGCATTCCGCCGCCTCGAGGCAATCCCGAGTCGCCGCTGCGCGCGCTGATTTTTGACTCGGTGTTCGACAGCTATCGCGGCGCTATTGCTTACATTCGCGTTTTCGACGGCACGATCAAGCCGGGCATGCGGATCAAATTTTTTTTCACCGGCAAGGAATTCGAGGTCGCCGAAGTTGGGGTGATGTGCATGCAGAGGTTTTCGCGTTCACAATTGACGGTCGGTGAAGTCGGCTATTGCGTCGCCGGGGTTAAAGAGGTCAAAGACACTAAAGTCGGCGACACCATCACCGATGGCGCGAATCCGGCTGCGGAGCCGTTGCCGGGCTATCGCGAGGTCAAGCCGATGGTGTTCAGCGGCGTTTTCCCGACGGTGAGCGAGCAATACGACGAGCTGCGCACGGCGCTGGAAAAATTCAAGCTCAATGACTCGTCGCTGATTTATGAGCCGGAAAGCTCGGTGGCATTGGGCTTTGGCTTTCGCTGCGGCTTTCTCGGCCTGCTGCACATGGAAATCGTGCAAGAGCGGTTGGCGCGCGAATATGATATGGACATCATCACCACGGTGCCGAACGTCGAGTTATGGGTTTACAAAACGAACGGCGAAAAACTGGTGATCGACAATCCTGCCATGTTGCCGCCGGTCGGCGATATCGATCATGTCGAAGAGCCGTACATTCGCGCGCAGATCATCACGCCGTCGGATTATATCGGCAACATCATGAAGCTCTGCCAGGACCGCCGCGGCATTTATAAAAACACCAACTACATCGATGCCAACCGCGTCGACATCACTTACGAGTTTCCGCTCGGCGAGATTATTTTTGATTTTTACGACAAGCTGAAGTCGCTCTCGAAAGGCTACGCTTCGCTGGATTACGAATTCCTCGGCTATCGCGACGGCGATCTGGTGAAACTCGATATTCTGATCAACGGCGAACCGGTGGACGCGCTGTCGCACATCGTCCATCGCGAGAAATCGTATGATTGGGGCCGCAAAGTTTGCGAAAAATTGCGCGAGTTGATTCCCCGTCAGCTTTTCGAGGTGGTGATTCAGGCGGCGATTGGCGCGAAAATCATCGCCCGCGAAACCGTGCGCGCGATGCGGAAAAATGTCACGGCGAAATGCTACGGCGGCGACATTACCCGCAAGCGCAAGCTGCTCGAGCGGCAAAAAGAAGGCAAAAAGCGGATGAAACAGCTCGGTCGCGTCGAGATTCCGCAGGAAGCCTTTTTAGCGGTTTTGAAAGTCGAACAATAACAGTAACGCAGACGGCTCGTCTGCCGAGATTTCTGGGCTGCAAAAATCTTTGCCAACCTAACAGGTTTTTGCCAACGGATAAAAAGCAGCCAACGGATAAAAATGATGGTAAAATGATTAAGGAAGTTTTCATGCGTGACAAAGTGTTGCAAATGAACAAAACCAAACCGGTTTCAGAGAAAAAAGGCAAAAGCCAGGTTCGTGAATATACCGAAGCGATACTGGTCGCGTTGTTGGCGGCGCTGGTGTTGCGCACGTTCGTGGTGCAGGCGTTTCGCATCCCCACCGGCTCGATGAAAGATACTTTGCTCATCGGCGATTTTCTGCTCGTCAACAAATTCGTCTACGGCGCGCGCACGCCGGATGGCATTCCGTTTGTCGATGTTTCGCTGCCGTTTTTCCGTTTGCCGGCGCTCAAGCAGCCGGCGCCGGGTGACATTATCGTTTTCAAGTTTCCGGAGGATCCCAAGCTTGATTACATCAAACGGTGCATCGCGCTTGGTGGACAAACGGTGGAAATGAGAAACGGCGTCGTGTTCGTCGATGGCCAACCGGAGGGCAAAGAAGAACTCGTCAAAAAAGAATATGATCCTGAAGAGGGGCATTACGTGCTATATTATAAAATCACCAAACCGGACGGCAAAACGTACACGATTCGGCATTACGAAGGCCACAATCTGGCTGCCGAAAACTTCGGACCGCGTACGGTTCCAACCGGCCAATATTTTATGATGGGCGACAATCGCGACAACAGCTCGGACAGCCGGTATTGGGGTTTTTTGCCGGCCGAAAACGTGGTTGGAGAAGCCATGGTGATTTATTGGTCGTGGGACAAGAATGTGGCGCTCTATCGAGTTTTTGATAAAGTGCGCTGGCTGCGCATTGGCGATCTGATCAAATAATTAAGTCTGGCTTAAAAACGTTCAACCTTGGCCAAGCCAAGGTTTTGACGCTTCGCGGCTATAAATGCAACGGCCAAGCCGTTGCACGAACATCATTTATCAAATCATGCCCACCGCCGCTCTTTACATTCACATCCCCTTCTGTGAAAAGCGCTGCGTCTACTGCGATTTTTACACCGTGGCCGGATCGAAGTCTCGCATCCCGGATTACATCAGCGCCTTAAAGAAAGAAATCGCGTTGCGCGCAGCGGAGACATTCTGGCAGCGCCAACGCTTTGTGACGATTTTTTTCGGCGGCGGCACCCCCTCCTTGCTCTCGCCGCAGGAAATCGCCGAAATTCTCGACGCCGCCTTTTCCTCTTTTAATTTTGAAAAAAAACTCGAGGTGACGCTCGAAGCCAATCCCGGCACCATAACCGGTGAGCAATTGGCGAAGTACCGTTCCGTCGGCATCAACCGTCTCAGCCTGGGCGTTCAATCATTGCACGCTGATGAATTGGCAAGGCTCGACCGATTGCACTCGCCGCAGCAGGCTATTGATGCGGTGTTGATGGCGCGCCAGGCCGGATTTGAAAATATCAACATGGATTTTATGTTTGCACTGCCGCAGCAAACTCTCGAGCGTTGGCAGCAATCCCTCGAGCAAGCCTTCGAGCTGGCGCCAAAGCATATCTCAGCTTATAATCTTACCATCGAAAACGGTACGCCTCTGGATGTCGCCATCCGTAAGGGCCAAATCCAGCCTTTGAGCGAGGAAGAAGAACGCGCGTTTTATCATTTCACAATTGACTTTCTCGAGCGGCACGGCTACGCCCTGTACGAAGTTTCCAATTTTGCCCAACCTGGCTTCGAGGCAAAGCATAACATCAAATATTGGGACGGCAGCGCCTATCTTGGCTTGGGCGCTTCGGCGCACTCGTATGACGGCCAACGCCGGTTTTGGAATGTAGCCAACCTGCGCAAGTATCTCGAAGCGCTCGCTGATGGCTGTTCTCCCGAAGCCGGGTCGGAGCAGCTTTCGCAAAAGCAAAAAATTTTCGAGACCGCGTTTCTCGGCCTGCGGCAAAGGCGCGGCGTCGATCTGGCTGATTTCGCCAAAAAATTCCGCCGCTCGTTTGACGAGACTTTCAACGGCGTTGCCCAGGAAATGGAAAGAGGGGGATTTTTGATGCGGCGCGGCAATGCTTTGCAATTGACGCGTGAAGGTTTGTTTGTGTGTGATGAGATTTGCGCTCGCTTGGAAGCGCAGCTTGAGCACGGCTTAAAAAAATAGATTCCAGGCGACCATCCCAAATGCTGCAATGGTCAATCCTATTGCTCCTGCTGCGGCCATTTGCATCGCAAAAGTTTCCCGGCGTTTTTCTGTATAGCCCAACAGCATAGCGGTCAGATATCCTCCGGCAAAGCCGCCGCCGTGCGCCCAGTTGTTGATTCCTGGCATAAAAAACCCAAACATAAAACCGATTAGCGTCCATTGCAGCGTTTGTTGAAAGATGGCCGTTCCAAACGCGCCGCCGCGGCTGCGGCCGTAATACACCACCGCGCCGAGCAAACCGAAAACCGAGCCGGAAGCACCAATGGTAAACGGGATGCCCATAAAATTGGAAGCTATGAATCCGGCCACCCCGGCGATCGTGAAAATGAGAACCAAGCGGGCGGGGCCGAAAAACTCTTCAACTGCCGGCGCCAATTGCCGAATCCACATCAAATTGAAAAAAATGTGCAGCAAGCCGCCGTGCAAATAGATCGCCGTAATGAGCGTCCACCAACGCCCGTGCGCCATCGCATAAGTGCCCGTGGCGCCCAAAGCATCGAGACTGCGCGGGCTCGGCCCCAAGATTGAGAAAAAACTGCGTGGCCGCAAAATCGTCGCCGGATCGATTAGCAGACTGAGCACGTACACAATGACGCAAAAGCCGATGATGGTTTGGGTGAAGCCAATGTCACCCAGGAAGCGGCGCAGAAAGGGCGCCAGTCCAAACCTGCTGGGGTTGCGGCGTCCGCAATGAATGCACACTTCCGCGTTTACGCTAATGAGCTGCCCGCAATCCGGGCACAACATGGAGCCGGCGCCTTGATTTGCCATAGTTGCCTGAGAATTCGTTTCAACGACAAAGTGATTAATGAGTTGGTCTCTATAAAAATCACGAAATGCTCGCGCTGGCGGGTTAGTCAATTGGCCGGTTAAATGGTTAACGAGCCAACCGGCTGACATTTTCTCGCGCCTGATTGCAGCTCGTCACTATTATGGCTTGCCAAGCTTATCCAACAGCCTGTGTGCTGCACGCTTGTGTTGGGCATCGTCCCAAAAAAGCTCAGGAAGCTTCACACATCGCTCAAGCTGTTGGCGCGCCTCGGCAATACGATCGAGCTTGAGCAGCGTCCGGCCATATTCGAGATGATGCACCGGCGCTTCGGGACGGCGCGCGAGCGCTTGCTTAAAATACTGAGCAGCCTGCCCGTAACTTGCGCCCGTGGGGAGGCCGCCAAACACGATTTTGGCAACAGCACGCTCGATGAAATTCAACTCAGTAAGCTCATAGTTCCAACGGCCCAGCACGTGCATCGCGCCGTCGTGCCCGGGATTGCACTGCAGCGCGCGCTCCGCTTCGGCTTTCACTTCTTTGGCAATTTTGATTTTGCGCTTGCCGCCTTGATGCAGCGCCACCCTTCCCAGCGCGACCGCCAGAAAGAAATGGCCTTCGGCGCTATCAGGGTGCAGAGCTACACATCGCCGCGCCAGCTTTTCGCCGAATATATAATATTGCAATTGCCCTTTTTTCGGCAAGCTCGTGCCGACATCGACATGCGCGCGCGCCAGTTTCCACAAGGCTTCGTAATTGGACGAATCGATCTCAACGGCGCGACGATAGCTTGCCAAGGCGGCGGCATTGTCGAAATTTTTATAAGCGCTATCGCCTTCACTAATGGTCAACGCACATTTGGGGTCATTCAACGCCGAGGCTTCGGCGAGAGCTATTCCAGCCAGAAAGATTGTTGTGCCAAGCAAATATTGCCATCGTTCCTGATGGTTGGTCATGGTTCGTTTTTTTGTCCACTTGAGAAATAGGATGAAGTTAGCATTTATTCCGTCAGAATAAACTGCCATTCTGTTTTAGGTTCATATTCAAGATAATACCTGCCAGCGGGAAAGTCAAATATTCTTTTGCAGTTATTTTAAAAACTCCTTGAGCTTTAAAATTGCTTTTGACATTTTACAATGAATTAACTAATTTGCTATGATCGCATTTAAAAAGCCTCCAGTGGAAACATCAAACCAAAATTGATATGCCCATTCACAACGGCAAAATGCAAATCAGCCACACGGTTTATTACACCGTGTACGCGCCGGAAGGAAACGGCCCGCATCCGGTGTTGATCGTGTTGCACGGTTTCGGCCAGCGCGCGGACGAGTTCATCAAAGTTTTTGAGCCGCTGCCATCTCGTGGGATTCTCGTAGCTGCGCCGCAAGCGCCGCACCATTTCTATCCTCAATTTCCGCGGCGCGACGTTGGCTTTTCTTGGCTCACGCGCTACGAGCGGGATCAGTCCATCGCGGATTTTATCAGTTACATGCGCCGGTTTATCGAGCTTTTGCGCACGGAGCATGCCGCGGATTTAACCCGGCTTTACGTGCTCGGTTTTTCGCAAGGCGTGTCGATGGCGTATCGCTTTTGGGTGCATGGCGCGGCGCCGTTGCGTGGCTTAATAGCGTGCAGCAGTGATCTGCCGCCGGATGTTGCCGAGCGGCTTGACGCCGCACCTTCGGCAAAAATCTTGTTAGTGCATGGCCACGATGATCAGATGGTGCCGATCACAAAATCCCGCGAAGCCGAGGCGGACTTGCGTGCGCATGCCATTCCTGTTGAGTTGATTGAATTTGACGGCGGGCATTACGTGCCATCGCTGGCAGTGGAGAAAATTGCGGAGATGATTGTAAGCTCACGGTAAAGATTCTCGGCCATCTTCCAGTTGCGCTGGGTGAAAAATGGTTTACGGAGCAGCGAAAAATTTCATGAAAGATTTTCAACGAAAAAGCCCCGCTTTAGAAACGGGGCTTTTGTATTTATCAAACTCGCATCGCGACTACGGTTCGACAAACATCACGTCACCCGCACCTCCTCAAAAAACCCCGTCAAATCCGCCGTCGTTTTGCCTTCGGCGTCGGCGATGGTGCGTCTTGCCGGAGCCGCGTCAAAATAATTTTTGATGCGCGCGGCGATGCGTGCTCCGTAGCTCGGCACCGTCTCGTTTTTCAAAAAGACGCCCACTGGGATGTGATCGCCCCATTCCATCGCTTTTTCAATGAAGCGCCCAACCTTTGATTGAATCTCCGCGTCGCCGGCGTTTTTGTCAAGCAGCGGATCATAGCCGTTTTGGTTGAGCTTGTAAACGCGCGGCAGCGACTTGCCAGTCTGCGGATCTTTGCGATCCTCACCCCCATACCAATCTTTGGTCGCAATATCATTGTAAGTCGGGCACGGCTGCAAAACGTTGATGTACGACGAGCCTTTGTGCTCGATGCCCATGTGGATCAGCTCGCGCAGATGCTTCACGTCGTAAGCATAACCGCGCGCGATGAACGTGAATCCGGCCGCCAGCGCCAACAGCAGCGAGTTGATGCCTTCGTTGATGTTCGGTTGCGGCAGCGATTTGGGTTTCATGCCGAGCCGCAGCGTCGGCGAAGCCTGGCCTTTGGTCAAGCCATACACGCCGTTATCGAACAGAATGTAAGTGAAATCCACATTGCGGCGGCCGGCATTCACAAAATGTCCGACGCCGATGCCGAGTCCGTCACCGTCACCGCCGGCGGCAATCACGGTCAATTCCGGATTCGCCAGTTTGGCGCCGACGGCAAACGGCAGCGAACGGCCATGCAAAGTATGAATGCCATACGTATTGACAAAATGCGTAACCTTCCCTGAACAGCCGATGCCAGAGAAGATCGCCACGCGGTGCGGAGCGATTTGCATATCCGCGAGCGTCAATTGCACGGCGCTCAAAATACCGAAGTCGCCGCAGCCTGGGCACCAGTCGTTATGCGCTTCGGTTTTGTAATCAGCGGCTTTGTATTGAATAGTGGGTGAAAGGTCAATCGCCATGGGTCAACACCACCTTTCTGGAAGTCGTTTTTTCTGTGACAATATTCCTGACGCTTTCAACAACCTCGTCTCTGGAAATCGGACGGCCATTGTATTTGACAAGCAGATGCTGGAGCGCAATACCGGTATGCTCGCGAATAACGCCGGCGAACTGCGCCAAATAATTCATCTCGACGCCGACAGTCGTTTTGGCGCGGCGCAGAATTTCGGCGATTTCGTCTACCGGCAGGGGATGAATCAGCCGCGCTTGCAGGAAATTCACCTCAATGCCTTCATCTTGCAACACAGGCATGGCATCGAGAATCGCGCCTTTGGTCGAGCCCCAACTGACGATGGTGATCGGCGCGCTGGGATCGCCAAAGAAATTGAATTTCTCGCGGAGCGGAATTTCTCGCGCTGCCGTTTCCAGCTTGCGCATGCGCTTGTCCATCATCATCACGCGGTTGGTGGGGTCTTCCGTGATGTGCCCGATCTCGTCGTGCTCATCGCCGGTGTTCCAGAAAACGCCGTGCTTGGAGCCGAGAAACGCGCGCGGTGAGACGCCGTCTTCGACAAACGCGAAGCGCTTGTATCCGCCGTTGTGCAAGCTCGCCAATTCGGCCTCGCTCAAAACTTTGCCGCGATGGATTCGAACTTTGTCCGGATCGAACATCGTGACGGTTTGCGTGGAATTGGCCAGAGCTTTATCGACGAGGTGAACCACGGGCGTCTGATACTGCTCGGCATAATTAAAGGCGCGGATGGCGTCGTAGAAAGCTTCTTCGTGATCGCCCGAAGCCAGCACGAGCCGGGGAAATTCGCCATGCGCGGCATGCAAGGCAAAGCGTAGGTCGCCCTGCTCGTGCCGCGTCGGCAAGCCGGTTGCCGGACCACCGCGCGTATACAGCGTGATGACCACCGGTACTTCATTCATGCCGGCCCAACCAGTGCCTTCGGCCATCAGACAAAAACCCGGGCCTGAGGTTGCAGTTGTCGCCCGCGCTCCGGCCAGGGCCGCGCCTATCGCCATCGTCAGCGCGGCGATTTCGTCTTCGGTTTGCACGACGACGATGGAGCCATTTGCAGTTTGTCCATTCGTATTGCCGTTGCGCAATGGAAAAACCTCGTGCGATTCGAGATAGACGCTTTCGTCGCTCGCTGGTGTGATCGGATAATAAGTCTGAAACGTGCAACCGCCGGCGAGCTTTCCAAGCGCGATGGCTTGAAAGCCGGTCAGATAAAGCCGGCGCTCGGTGGTTTTGACTTTGTGCAATTTGCCGGGGAATTGCGCGGCAAATTGGCTGCGGCCAAAATTGTACGCCTTCTCCGCCGCTTTGATATTCATGGCGATGACTTTGGTCTTGCCTTTGAATTGCGCTTCGAGGGCCGGGCCGAGCATGTCGAAATCATATTCGAGAATGCCAAGGGAAACCGCCACCGACAGCGTATTCAGGGTTTTCTTGGCGCGGCCGCTTTCGATATCGAGCTCTTTGCTGAGCGCATTGACAAAGTCATCGTAAGCCACCGGAAACATTTTGACGCCACGCCGCTCGGCCATTTTGAGCACGCCGCCCATGGTTGCCGGCAATTCTTCGTGGCGCAATTTTTCCAGCAGCGGTTTGGTGACTTGCGGCTCGATGGTGTCGAGCTTGTTGATGGGGGTGTCGCGTTGGGTGGGGTCGAAAATGATAGCGCCCTCTGGCGCAACTTCGTGGCCGTGGCGGATAACCGTTTCGGCGTCGAAGGTGACGAGCAAATCAACCGTATCGACATGTGAGCGCACGGTTGTCTCGGCGACGCGAACTTGAAAATAGCTGTGCTCGCCGATGATGTTGGAGTAATACTCCCGTTTTCCGTAAACATGGAGACCACCGTAGGTGCAGGCTTTGGCGAAGATGTTGGCGGCAGAATCCACACCACTGCCCTGCGCGCCGCCGGTCATCCATGCAAGCTGATTGTGACGCATAATTCCTCCGCATCGAAAGTTATGAGGAAAATTTTTCGCCAAAAAATTAGGCTGCGCACCAAGGCTCGGTCTCCCGACTTTCCTTGGAAATTTTTAAAGGAAATCGGGGGATCAGGGTCTTGCATGACTGCAGTCGCTTATAAAATTTCTTTTTTGGTCTATCGCCTCCTTTCCAAAGCATGGGGTAAAGTGCAAAGAGCATGGCAGTTGGCAGGATTTTGCGCCATGCACTAGGCATCAGCTAAATTTAAGCAAAAACTTCTTATTGTCAAGTAAAGATTTTACGAGGCAATGGATTTTACGAGAGCAACAGCTTTTTCGCCGCTTCCATCACACTGCTCACTACGACATCCGGTCCGTAATCTGGCTGTTCATTTCCCGCATACACCGGCCGGCGAACCCACGCGGCGTGCATCCCCACGGCTTTCGCGCCGGCAATGTCCGTATGCTGCAAATCACCGATGTGGAGGCATTCTTGCGGCTGAACGCCGAGGCCGGCAAGCGCGAGACGAAAAATTTTTGGATGCGGTTTAGTGATGCCAACTTCGCCGGAGAAAATCAGCACACGGAAACAATCGAGAATTTTGTATTGCGCGAAGACCTGCCGCAGCACGCGACCTGGCGTCCATGCCGTGTCGGAGATAAGCGCGAGCGGATATTTTTTCGCGAGCTTTTTTATAGCCTCCAGCGTGCCATCCAGCGGCTGCGGAGCTTGATGAGCTTCTTCAAAATAACGCGCCACGCGCTCAAAACTCTCTTTGGGCAATTCGGCGTTGAGCGCGCGCAGCATCTCTCGTAAACCGTCTTCGGCGCCGAAGGCGATTTGTTTTGCCCACAAATCATCAAAATGCTCCCAAGCGCGTTTGTACGCCGCGCGCATTTGCTCCGGTGAAATATTGTGGCCGCAGCGCTGCAATTCTTCGCGCAAGAAATTTTGTCGCGCCTCGCTGTGCAAAATCGTATCCGCCGGCGACTGTTTGTCGTCGAGAATCGTCCCCCA
>JBOHQZ010000071.1:0-3390 GCA_050732275.1 bacterium | reverse complement strand
TCCTCGTAAAACGCCAGTTTCTGCCTCAGCGTTGCACCGGGGTTGTCCAAAACTTTGCCGCTGCCGCAAAACAGGTGGCGCAGTGGCAGGGCGATGACGCGACGGAGCGAATCCATTAACGCATGAACGTCTTCGTCAGATCGCAGCACCCGCACTTTCACGCTGAGAAACAAATCGCCGCTGAACAGCCAGCCCTGTTGCGGCTCGTACAAACCGATATGATCGTGTGAATGCCCGGGGAGATGCAGCACCTCAAACGAGTGCTTTGCCGTGGAAATCTTTGCGCCGATGGCTTTGGGATGCGCCGGTTGTGGCACGCCCCACACGACGTCACGATAGAGCTTGAGTTTCTCCGGAGGCTTTTCGATCAAAGGGCGCGCCAGCGGGTGCGCGAACGCCTTCAATCCCTGGCGCTGCTCGAAGAGATAATTGGCACCGACGTGATCTTCGTGATGATGCGTGTTGACGATTTGCGCGACTCGTTTGTCTTCCAACGTTTGGAAGAACGGCTCGGCAAGATATGCAAAACCCGTGTCGATGAGCAGGCCGTCGACGAAGTAAGCGGCGACGTGATAAAGATCGCGGCCCAAGAGCGTGCGAGCCATTTTGTATTGGGTGACGGCATCAAGTTGGGTTGCTTGAAGCATGAAGGGTTTCTATTCCTTTGACTTTCTGAAAAAATTTGCTATCTTATTGCAAAGTGCAAATTTTTCGTAGACGTGTTGCGCTGATTCAATCTAAAACTTGTCTGCCGGAGAACCTATGCCAAAACCTCATGCCCTGATGAATCTGGAAAAAGGTGAACGATTCTACAAGTTCTTCTTTTTCCGTCCGCACGCCGGAAGACACAAACAATTCGAGTACAGGATTTTTACGAAGGAAAAAGCAGATGGAAATCTGTCGCTGGTCGCATACAATTTCAAGATCGAAAATGGCGTGCCGATCAAAGATCACATCACCGAAGCACTGGAAGTGCCGAAGGATCAACTGAAGGGCATCGTCCAAGGTATCAAGCGGCGAACCCATACCATGCCGGATGAATTTGAGGAAGTCGACCTGTCCCGTTTTAAGACCGTCGACGAGCAAACAGAGTTTTTAAGAAGCTCCGGACGGGCGGATGTGAGTTATTTGCATTGAGCTTCGCGCATTACTTGCTCGCCGGGTCCATTTATTATTCAAACCTCGATAACACGTCCTCGCCGAATTTTCAATTTGACGATCTCCGGCTTGATCCGGCGCATGGCTTTATTCAATTTTTCGTCAAAGGAAAAAAAAGCTTCGACTTCCCAATAAAGCGTATAGCAGGCTACGAGAAAATCCATCGTTTGCAAGAACAGGCGTGAGAGTTGTTCGGGCACAAACTCGTTCCAAAATTGGATGCCGCCATGGCGAAATTGCACTCCTGGCGCCATCGACCAGAAGCGCTCGTTGATGCTTTTCAATCTATTCTTGTCAAGCGATTCACGCAGAACAATGTTGAGGACTTCAGCCCGTAGAATCTCGGGAACGACAATAATCGTTTGGGCAGAAATAAGGCGGCGAATGAGCTGATCGGCTTCCGCGTGAAATATATCTTCCTGCAGAAAGCACGCAACCCAAACTCCGGTATCCAGCAAAGTCAGTTTCCCCATATTCATCCTTTCTTTGATTTGCGGCGCGGACGCCTTGGCGGTGAGGAGTCGCGTTCTCTGCGTATGTCTTTCGTAACGTTTGTCGGATGGCCGACGCTAAATTGCATTGACCGCAACACGGCAATCAATTTTTCCGCATCATAAAGCTGCTTTTCCGGCTTGGGGGGGGCAGAACGCAACTGCACTTCGATCACCGCTTTGCCGTTTTCTTCGCGATAATCCAAGACCGGCAGGTTGGCGAGATTTTTTTGCTGAATCACCTCGGATAAAGTAGAAGCCTGCATGATTCACCTCTTTTGTTGCAATCCTCCCGCGGAGCAATATTTCTGCGGGAGGATTTGATTTCATCATCGCGCCCAGTCGGGCCGACTGGGTTACAATTTTTCCGCAATGGATTTCGCCTGCAAAAAGAGCAGGAGATAATCGCGGCCGCCGGCTTTGGAATCGGTGCCGCTCATGTTGAAACCGCCGAAAGGATGGCCGCCGACCATGGCGCCGGTGCATTTGCGGTTGACGTATAGATTGCCGCAATGAAATTCTCTTTTCGCCTTTTCGATCTTGAAGCGATTGCGCGTGTACACCGCGCCGGTGAGGCCGTAATCCGTGGCGTTGGCAAATTTGATCGCCTCGTCGAAATCGCGCGCTTTGGTCACCGCCAGCACCGGACCGAAAATTTCCTCGCAAGAAATGCGGGCATCGGCAGGCACGTCTTTGAATACCGTCGGCTGGATGAAGTAGCCGGCATCCGGGCCTTTTTCACCGCCTACGACAAGCTTGCCTTCTTTTTTGCCGATTTCGATGTATTGCATGATTTTTTCCTGCGCGCTCGCGCTCATCACCGCGCCCATCCAATTGGCGGGGTTCTTCACCGGGCCGACCGTGATTTTGCGCACGCGCTCGGCGAGCCGCTGCACGAACTCGTCGTAGACTTTTTCGTGAATGATCGCGCGCGAGCAGGCGCTGCACTTTTGCCCCTGAAAACCGAATGCGCCCACGGCGACACCCTCTACTGCTGAAGCCAAATCAACTTCGTCATCGACAACGATCGCATCTTTGCCGCCCATTTCGGCGACGATGCGTTTGACCCAGATTTGGCCTTTTTGCGGTGTGGCCGCAAGCTGATTGATGCGCAGCCCAACTTCCATCGAGCCGGTGAACGCAATGAAGCGCGTCTTCGGATGCGTCACCAAATAGTCGCCGATCACGTTGCCACTGCCGGGAATGTAGTTCAATACACCGTCCGGCAGGCCGGCCTCTTGGAAAATTTCCACGAGCTTGTAGCCGATGGCTGGCGTGTCGCTGGCGGGTTTCAAAAGCACAGGATTGCCGGCAACGATCGCGGCACTGGCCATGCCGGTGAGAATCGCCAGCGGAAAATTCCATGGCGGAATCACCACGCCAACGCCGAGCGGAATGTAAACCAGTTCGTTGAGCTCGTCGGGCTGCGGCACAATGGGCTGGCGCTCGGAATAGCGCAACATCTCGCGGCCATAGAAATCGAGAAAGTCGATGGCTTCGGCAGTTTCGCCGTCCGCTTCATTCCAGCTTTTGCTGGCTTCCAAAACCATCCACGCGTTCAGCTCATGCCGGCGGCGGCGCATAATCTCCGCAGCTTTAAAGAGCACGATGGCACGCTCTTTCGGATCGACGTTCTTCCACGACTCGAACGCGCGCCAACCCGCTTCCATCGCCAGATCAACTTCCTTCTTGCCGGCTTTGTGGAACGCGCCAACGGCTTGCGTTTTCTCGCAAGGGTTGT
>JBOHQZ010000070.1:0-13939 GCA_050732275.1 bacterium | reverse complement strand
TGGAAATTCGTGACAATGTGGCCCCGATCATCCCAAATAAAGCCACTGCCGGAACCAGCCGGAACTTCGTAATTTTCCGTGAAGAAAAAACCCTGCCGGATGGCTTTGCTCGTGATGAAAACCACGGAGGGCGCAACTTCCTGAAAGACGGCGATGGTATTCTGTTCATCCGGCAGCAGCGCGGCGTTTTCCGGCACCGCTGCAGTCGTTGTTGCGATAGCTTTGACCGGTTTGGCTTCCGGACGAGTATTTTGTTTCTCATCAGAATTTGTGCTGAAAGTGCTCGTGAGAATTAAGCCTGCAGCAATTCCAATCAGAATGCCGATGAATAAATGGCGCGTTTTCATAGTTATTCACCTCGATTTTTATCTTGTTGTCAAAGCTCGTCGTGCTCTTTTCAAGGATTGCAGGTTCGCTAATTACGACGCTTGAGAGCGCAACGACAAACAATAACATAAGCGAACCAAAGTTAATTTGCAAGCGTTTCGTACTGTACCTCAGACGGCCTGTCTGGTTGAAATAACGTAAACTCTTTGAAAGAGTTGCAACGCCGGCAACTGCGTTTGTTTATGAATTATCGTTGTTATCCATAGCGATTAAAGATCATGAAAAATTCAATTTCCATTCGCGCCGCCAAACGTGAAGATGTTCCGGTCTTGTTTACGCTCATCGAGGCTTTGGCCGATTATGAAAAGCTGCCGCGTCCGGAGCCGGAAGCGCGCGAGCGGCTGATCCGCGACGGCTTCGGCAATACGCCGCGGTACGAAGCCGTTCTTGCCGAGCTTAACGGCCAGCCCGTCGGTTATGCTTTTTTCTTTGAAACCTACTCGAGCCTTCTTGCAAAACCCACGCTCTATCTGGAAGATATTTTCGTCATTCCGGAAGCGCGCGGCAAGGGCGCCGGCAAAGCCCTGTTTGAATTTTGTGTATCCGAGGCGGTTCGCCGCGGCTGCGGCCGCATGGACTGGGCGGTGCTGGACTGGAACAAGCCAGCTATCGAATTTTATCGACGCTACGGCGCACATTATTTGCGAGAATGGTGCGTGTTTCGATTGACGGCGGAACAGTTACAAAATTTAGCAAAATAGATTTTCAAAGGACAACGCTATGATTGATTCTTACGAGAACAAAAATCATTGGACTCGCCGTGACTTTTTGAAAACTATCTCCCTCGTCCTCGCGGCCATGCCGATGCGGCCTGCCTTACCATTTCCACAAGCGGGAACGGCCAAATTTTTCTCGCGCCAAAAAACTGCGCGCCCGAAAAAGGTAATCGTCATTGGCGCGGGCTTGGCGGGCCTCACTGTCGGCTATGAGTTGTTGCAAGCCGGCCACGACGTCACGATTCTCGAAGCTCGCAACCGCGCCGGCGGCCGCGTTTTCACCGTGCGCGAGTTTGCCGACGGCCTCCACGCCGAATGCGGCGCCGAATGGATCGAGCACACGCATGATTATTTATTCCGCTATATCGAAGAATTTGGCCTTTCACTCTATCGCGGCCGTTTTGCCGATACCGAAGACGAAGGCTTACAATCTTCGCCGCGCGCGCGCCAAACACATGAAAAGCTCAAAGAAACGGTTAAAGCGATCAACCCTTTTGAGCATCAAAAGCCCTCTCACCCCGAACTGGATAAAATCTCTTTCTACGAATTTCTCAAACAAAACGAGGCCCCGGCGGAGATGATCGAACAAATGCAAAGATCGGTCTCCGCGTTGATGGCCATCAACATCGAGAGCATTTCGGCCCTGCACTTGCTCAACGAATATGCGTTGCCGGAAAGCCGCGCCAGTTTTCGCATTGCTGGCGGTAACGATCTGTTGCCGAAAACGCTGGCTGCGCAACTGCGTGAGCACATTCATTACTCTCGTCCGGTAATGAAAATTGCCCACGATGCAACTGGCGTTCGCGTTACCTTTTTAGAGAATGGCTTGCAGCAATCCATCAGCGGCGAGCGCTTGGTGATTGCCGCGCCTTTCACATGCGTGCGGAAAATCGAGATCGCGCCGGCCCTTTCGCCCGAGAAGATGAAAGCCATTGCCACATTGAGTTACGGACAAATACTGAAAGCGCCGTTGCAATTTCGCGAGCGTTTTTGGAACAAACAAACCGGCGAACCGCGCAAGGGACTGCAAGGCATGATCGGCTCCGTCTACGAAGCTTCCGGCGGCCAGCCGGGACCACGCGGTTTGCTCGTTGCCTACATTCCGGATAAAAGCGGCATGGCGATGGGAAGCATCCCGCCGGAGCAACGACTCGAAAAAATTTTGGCGAAAGTCAGCGAAATTCATCCCGAAGCGCCGCGCTATTACGAGGGCGGTTACGTGAAATGGTGGCAGGAAGATCCGTGGGCCGGCGGCACTTACGCCTATTTCCATCCCGGAGAAATTACGGCAGTACGACCGATGATCGCCAAGCCCGAAGGCCGTATTCATTTTGCCGGCGAACACACGGCCGGCTGGCAGGGCTACATGAACGGTGCCGTGGAATCTGGACATCGTGTGGCCGAGGAAATTCACGACGCCTCAGCCTGAAGGCGTGGGGCTAAAATATGAAATGCCGCTCAAGCGGCATGTGAAAAATTAATGTATTGATTTCTATAGCCGCCTTGAGGCGGCTTGCAAAATCTAGCTGCGGGATTGACCCCGCAGAGAGGCGCCATGACCTCCTCAAATAAAAAAGCCACCTTTTTCCAACTCGCCTTCATGATTTACGGCGCGGCATGTGCCGGCGCGTTCGGTTTGGAAGACATGATTTCGAGCGCTGGTCCCGGTATCGCCATCATCACGCTCATGCTCATGCCTTTTTTGTTCAGCATTCCCGTCTCATTTGCGGTCGGGGAGCTGACCACCATGCTGCCGGTCGAGGGCGGCCAATATCGCTGGTCACGCATGGCATTTGGAGATTTCTGGGGCTTTCAAGCCGGTTGGTGGGCCTGGATGACCGGTGTGGTGACCAATGGCATCTTCGCTGTGCTCTTTGCGGATTACGTTGAATATTGGCTGCCGGCGATCAAAGAATATCACCTCGCCGCGCTCTCACAACAATTGGCGCCAACATTCGCGCTGCCATCACTCGTACAAAATCTTTTCACCAACATCAGCGCGCATTGGCTGATTTGCTTGGGACTGATTTGGGTCATGCACTTTCTCAACCTTCGCGGCATTCAAGTCGTTGGCAACACCGCCATCCTGCTCAGCATCATTTTATTGATTCCTTTTGCGATCATGCTCGTGCTCGGTGTCGCTAAATGGCAGCACAGTCCGCTCGCGCCGCTGCTCGCGCCCGGCAAAAATCTCTTGAGCGGATTTGGCAGCGCCCTGACGATTGCGATCTGGCTTTATTCCGGATACGACAAGCTCTCCGCTGCTGCGGAGGAAGTCGATAACCCACAGCGCGTTTTTCCTCCTGCGCTTTTTTTTGCCGCCACGCTTTCCATGCTGAGTTACGTTTTGCCCACCGTTGCCGGATTAGCGGCACTGGGCAATTGGCAGGAATGGGCCGGAGCATATTTCTCCATCGCTGCGGCGACTATTGGCGGTGCGTGGCTCGGTCATGCCATGACCTTCGGCGCTCTCTGCAGCAATGCTTTATTACTCAATGTCACCATGCTCGCCGCCTCACGCTATCCGCTGACTTTGGCAGAGGATGGATTCTTCCCACGTTTTCTCACCAAACTACATCCACGCTTCGGCACACCGGTGCGATCGTTGCTGTGGGGCAGCATCACTTACAGCCTGCTCGCGCTGTTCAATTTCACCCAGCTCACCATCATCTACTCGTGGTTTCTGATGTCGAGCTATATTTTGCTTTATGCGAATGTTTGGGCGATGCGACGCACTCACGCGGAGATGCAACGGCCTTTCAAAATTCCTTTTGGCAAACCGGGTTTGTTTCTCGCCATGCTGCCGACGTGCGTGATGGCGCTGGTAGCGATGGGAAGCACGGTTTTTGAAGATGGCGCATTCAGCCGCCGGCAATTCGCGATCGGCACGCTGTCATTACTCTCCGGGCCGGTGGTTTATGGGATGGTGATTTGGTTGAAAAGACAAGCTTGGGCGGGAAAGTATTTTGTGAAGTGAGTTCTCATCAAGCTCGTCGCTTTGTGGCAACACGCTTACGACGAAGGCGCTTCGTTCGACGAAAGTATTTTCATTGGAAACCTGTTGCAAATAGCTCGATGGATTCTCTTTATCGTCGTGAAGTTGAGCGTTTACGCCGGCGGGGCGCTCGAGGAGACGCTGCATTTCGAGCGTAATGAATGGCTGTAATGGCTTCCGGCTTAATGAACACAGGTCGGCCATCATCATCCAGAGTGATCACATTAATTTCGGAAACGAGAATCTCCGGATGTTTGACCACTTGCTTTTCACCATTGTCGAGATGAAAAACGATTGGCCGAAAGGGGCGTTCATTAAGAGTCTTACGAATAACTTCGAGATCCATTTGAAAGCTCCACCTGTTTTAGATTCGTTTTCCAAAACTATGTTTAAACAAAGATAAGCTGATTTTTGGATTATTTCAACTAAAATTTAAGCGTAATTGGCGCTTGCCATATTGCCGGTTTATTCGTAACTTTATATTCGTCAATTTGCCAATTGTCAACAAAAAATTCAAAGGGCAATAAAATGATCACACTTCTCAAAGTCCGCAATTACAAAAGTCTCGAAAACGTCGAGCTGACTTTAGGCCCACTCCATGTGTTGATAGGCCCTAACAACTCCGGCAAAAGCAATTTCTTCGATGTTTTTCAGTTTCTACGTGAACTGGCTGAAATTGGCGGGCAAGCCGTGCATTCTCGCGGTGGATTTTCCCAAATCGTCTGGGGCGGAGATGTAAAACGCGCGATCAGTTTTGAGCTTCACTTGCGAATTGAAAATGGAAGCGCAAAGGAAGATAAGCTGACCTATTACCTCGAACTTGGCGGCGGCCCACAATTTTTTGCCATTACAAAAGAACGACTAACGATTGCAACTGGACCCAAAGGGGAAAAAACACTTTTGCTTTTTCCGGTTGCTAATAACAACTTTTCTGTAACCGATCTTAAAGGAAACAAATTTGAGCTTAGCCGCAGCCACGATCGTCTCTCTTTTGAACAATTTACAGATGAAGCTCGTTATGGCTCACTCGCAAGATTTGCCAAGGAACTATTAAGTTGGTCAATATATAATTTTGAGCCATCTGCCATGCGCAAACCCAATGCAGTCAAGCAGGACTTTCATTTTCAATCTACCGGCGGGAATTTCTCTTCGGTTATACATTCTATCCAATCCGAGCACGCAGGGAAATTTAGTGAAATCGAAGATCTCCTAAAAAGAGCGCTTCCTGAAGTTCGTCATCTGTTTACAGCGTTAACTAAAGAAGGCCAAACTTATCTCTCCTGGGAAGAAGAGTCAATGCCGTTGCGAGTTCCGGTTTGGGCGATGTCGGATGGCGCGTTGCGTTTGCTGGGGCAGCTTGCGGCGCTGTTTTCGCCGGAGCAACCGGCTCTCGCTTGTTTTGAAGAGCCAGAAAATTATATTCATCCGGCTTTGCTAACTGTAATAGCCGATGTTATAAAATACGCCAGCGCAGAAAATCAGGTTTTGATTAGCACTCATTCGCCTTATCATCTTGATTTCTTCTCCCCGGAAAACCTCATTATTGTTGAAAAGAAAAAAGGCCAAACCCAATTTAGATTTGTGAACAACAAGAAGAGTCTGAAAGAGGCTCTTCGTGTTCTTGGACTGGGTGAAATCTGGTATTCGGGGCAATTAGGAGGGACGCCATGAAAATCGTTTTATTCACCGAAGATGATACGACTGGCAAAGCTATTCGTATTTTAGCACAAAAGGTGCTGATGGAAAAGAGCAAACCTCCAAAAGTAATTCAACGGTGGATGCGCCAAGGGCATATTTTCAATCCTAAAAATGTCATCACATTTATCAGAAATGAAAGTCGACAGGAGAAAACGAAAATCATCATTTGCGTCGATTCAGAGTGTACCGATCCTAACATCATCGAACGGAATTTGGATCCGTGCAAAAAGGCCGTCAAAAGATTGCAATTCGTTGTACATTTTCTCGTTGTAGTACATGCGCTGGAGACTTGGTTAGCTGCCGATGAAAAGGCGTTGCGCTCGATTCTTAAAACGAATAAAGAGATCAAGATTCCCGGCAATCTCGAAATGGAGTGCCGTCCAGGGAACATTTTGCAAGAAGTATTCCGTAAACATGGCCGAAAGTTTCTTAAAAGCAAAGACGATTTGATTATTGCCGAGCATGCGGATCCCGCACGGATTGCCGAGCGTTGCAGCAGTTTCAGAAGATTCCAGCAGATTTTGTTGAGTCAATAACGTGGACAACCCCATGCACCTCCGATTCCCTCTACCCCGCCAAGCTCCTCGCCCACCTCGTGTGTGACGTGGATTTCTACAACGCGCGCGATCAGAAATTCATCGTGGGCGCGTAGGGTAGCAAAGGCATGTATTATTCTATTTTCGTACTGGCGACACGCAGTCGCAAGCTCGCATCATCAAGCCGAGCGCAAAGCTTCCTGGCTTATCCGCCTGAAAATTTTTCCCACCTGCACTAAATTTTTTCCAAAATTTTTCGTATAAGAATATGAAAGCAGAAATGCGTCATTAGCTTCAAGCCGTGCATGCAATCACTTGCATTAACTGAAAACCTCGTAGAAGCTGATCTGGAATTGACCGAACGCCAATTCGCTGCCGTTGTCGAGCAGCACCAGCGGTCGCTGGTTCAGCTTGCATTCCGGTTGGTTGGGAATGCGGAAGACGCCAAAGACCTGGCGCAATGGGCGTTTGCCAAGCTTTGGCTCAATCGCCATCGACTCGACGCTGAACGCGAAGTATTTCACTATTTGCGCAAGGCGCTGGTCAATCTTTGCATCGACCATCTCCGCCGGCGCGGCAAGCACGAACCGGGGGTCGAGTTCGATGAGAACCGGTTTTCGCGCGATCCGGCAAATCCACTGCAGCAACTCGAAGATCAGGAATTGCAGAACCAACTTCTGCGCTGCATAGATGCGCTCAAGCCCAAACAAAAAGCCACTATCGTGCTACGCGACCTCGAAGGCTATTCGGTCGAGGAAACCGCGGGGATGCTTGCATGCACGAAAACCAACGTGCTCTGCAATCTGCACCTGGCGCGGGAAAATGTCAGGCGGAAAATGCAACAGTGGGTTGAAACAAAATAAGAATGAACATGAAATCTTGTCGAGATTTTGAAAGCCTGCTCTCGCTATTCGCCGGCAACGAGCTTGAGGTTGAGCAAAGCGCACAGATTGTTGCCCACCTCGAGAGGTGCGCGGCTTGCCGGCAAAAAGTCAGCGCTTATAAACAATTGGCAAGCCATTTGTCAGAGATGGATTCGCCCGCTCTCCCGGACAAGCTCTTTGAGGGTTTCTACGAAGGGGTAGTGGACAAAATTGCAGCCAGCAGCAAAGCACAAAGTCGCTGGCTCGGGCTGGTTGCCATCATGCACGCGTACTTTCGCCGCCGGCGTTTGGCGTTTGCCGTTGCCGCACTCTTCATTATGATAATCGTCCCGATATTGCTGACCCAACGTTTTCGCACTCCGTCGCAATCACGCACTGCTTTGATGCAATTGTTGGAGGAACGCAATTGGCCGGGATTATACTCCGCCATTCTAGACCGCGAAACCGGAGGCAGATTGCTTAACGAGCCGGTTCCGGTAGAGCTTCTGCGAGCGGCGCTGATCGAGCTTGTGCAAGCGCAAAGCCAGGATCGGTTCGTGCGCGCCGGCTTGGCGCGAATTTTGGCCAAAGTGAAAACACGGGGAGGCACGCCCCTCGGGTTAGGCCGGTCAGCGCAAATACTGGGCAAAGTAACTGTTAACGGCTTTGAGCTGGCAACTCGCAAAAATCGCATCGTTTGGAATCCGGAAGCGAGTCTTCAAATTCTGCTCCGGAGTAACGCCGGCCAAACCATGACGATTCAAGAATTGTTATTGCAAACAACCCAAAAAGGAAAGAGGTTATGAAATCTTCAGCATATTTAATTGCCGCAATACTTTTAGTCTCGCTGTCCGGTTGTATTTGGCCGGAAGAAATCGAGACTCGTGTCCATTACAGGGACAACAATACGCCGCCGCAAATCACGATTACTTGGCGCAACCTCTCAAGCATGGCCGAGAATGAAAAGGAACTGAAAGACGATTTTGATCGTTTGGTCGAAGACTTGGAAGACAGCACGGCAAGCGATCTTGTCGCAGGAATCGATAAAGAGCTGTTGATCAAGGATCGGCAAATTTATCTTCACAATGGGAAATTGCAGGCAAGAATAGCCGCCGTGCCACTCGATGAAAAATTCGAAGACTTGTCTTCCAACGGCGAGCGAATCATGGTGGTCGAGTCGGAATCCGGAGGGATATTCGAAGGCTCGTCTTCAAACGGCGAGGGAACCATAGTGTTCGAGTTGGAATCCGGAGGGATAATTGAAACTAATGGCAAGCTTTTGAAAACCGATCATAATTATATCATTGTCTGGCCGGAGAGCTTAAAGGAGATCTATTGGATCCAACGTTTGATACCTGAAACGCCGAACAAAGACAAAGAGGACTGGGAAAGATGGAAACAAAACCGTGCGAAGCTGATCAAGATGTTCGAGGCCTATCAGCAAAAAAGAAATTAGGCAATGGGTTAAGCTTGCCGGGATTATTTGCCGGCGCTCCGTCTATTTACTTTTTCGTCGGGTTGTCACTTTTGGCTTCCTGCAGCTCCTCGCATTTTTTAAAAGCGTCTTTGGCTTTCTCCGCCTCGCCGAGCTTTGTGTAGGCAAAGCCTAAATTGAAATAAGCGCCGGCGTGTAAGGTATCGAGCGCGGCAGCCTTGAGCAAAAAGGGCATGGCGGCCTTGAAGTTTTTCAGCGCGCCGAGGCGCAAGCCGGCGCTCTGTGTCGAGTCGGCCGGCAATGGTCGCGGCGTCGCTTTTATGGAAGCAGAAGGCGCCGCGGTTTGCTCTTTCGCCTCGCGCCATTGTTTTTGCAAACGCTCGCCGAGCTTCAAATAGCACAACCCGGCGTGATAGGTGGCCTCAAAATTGTCCGGATCGAACGTGAGAATCTTGGCAAATTCCTGCAGGGCGCCGGCGTAATCTTCTTTGGCAAGATGAAGCCGCCCCCAATTCAACAAAAGCTCCTTGTCATCCGGTTTGATTTGCAAAGCTTGCCGATAGGCGGCAAAGGCCTCGTCGTTTTTGCCCTGGCAATCATAAATGAAAGCCAATTCCGCCAAGACGCGTGGCTGCCGTGGATCTTTTGCTAATGCTTGTTCGAGCACAGCCTCGCTTTTGCCGTATTCCCGCCGCTGCTGATGGATACCCGCCACTGCAAAGTAAGCGTCCCAATCATCCGGCTTGATTTCGATCAACGTGCGATACAAATGCAGCGCCTTTTCAGGCTCCCCCAACTTGTCGTGAACGTAGGCGAGATGGCGATAGGCTTCGGGGTGAACCGGATCGATTTGCAAAGCCAATACAAAAGCCTCGCGCGCCGCCGTCCAATCTTTTTCGCCGGCGGCTTTCACGCCGCGATTGAATTGTTCGGAAAAATATTGCGCTTGCCAGCTTTTGACCTCGAGCGCAAACTGCGGCGAGGCCTTGAGGCTGGCCTCGAAAGCGCGGTTCATCTCCGCAAAACGGCCTTCTAAAGCGTAGCCGCGGCCGAGCAAAAATTGTGCTTCGGCATTCTGCGGATTCTCCGCCACGGCTTTTTCAAGCCGCACCACGGCCTTGTTCCAATCATTCTGTTGAATGTGAACCTTGGCCGTGGTCAGCTCCTTGCTCTGACAACCGGCAAAAATAATTGCCGCCAACAGAACCGCACACTTTCGTTGGCCGCGTATTTTTTTAAGAAGTGGCGCCATCCTATAAATCCCGCACTTTCCTGATTCCGGCTTTATGATCAGTTTTACTGATTGGCTTGGTATTTGGTCAGCGCAGTTTTTGCCTTTTCAACAGCCGCATTTAACTTGTCCTGCGCCTCGGTGCTGTCCGCGATGTTGAAAGCTTCCTTTGAATTTTCGGTCTGGCCGTTGCGCATGTATCCGACTGCGAGGTTGTTCCAGGCGCTTGCCTGATCGGGCTTGATAATAACCGCCCGCAAAAGATAAGGCAGGGCCGCTTTGAAATTTTCACCCCCTGCCTGCCGCAGCGAATCAATACGCGCCGTGAGGGCATCTTTTTTGGCCTTGGACGCCGTCTTGGCCGACAACAATTCTTCCTCGATCTCGCGGGCTTTTTTGTCGAGGCGCTCGCCGATTTTCAGATAACTGGCGCCCACTTGATAATTGACCTCGAAGTCTTCGGGATTGCTCTTCCACACCGCGGTGAATTGCTTGACGGCGTTAGCATACTCATCGCGCATAAAGTAAAGCCGGCCCAAATTGAAGGTCAGATCTCTGTGCCCCGGATTCATTTTCAGCGCTTCTTCGTAGGTCTTCATCGCTTCGTCGCTCTTGCCCATCAGATCGTAGGTAATGCCGATCTCGCCGATAATGCGGGGCTTGGCCGAATCCGGCGCGATCTCGGCCGCTTTCTGCAAACGCTCGATGGTTTTATCATATTCCTGCCGCCGGTTGTGGATGCCGGCGAGCGCCAGGTAGGTCTCGTGGTCGTTCGGATTGATTTTCAGCAGCTCTTCATAAGCTTGTATCATCCCCGGAATGCTGTCAAGGCGCGAATAAACATAGACGAGATTTTTATAGGTGTCAACTTGCTGAGGCTCGATGACGAGCGCGTTGTTGAACGCCTCCAGCGCCTTCGCATATTCACCGGCATTGGCGGCGTCGACGCCGACTTTGAAGCTTTCACGAAAATATTTGCCCCGGCTGTCCTTGATTTCCTTTTCGTATTTTTTGGAATACGACAGGCTGGCATCGAACTCCCGCACCATATCGGCAATGCGACCCTTCATGCCGTACAAATCGCCGAGCATAAAATGCGCTTCAGCATTTTCCGGTTTTTTCGCCACCGCTTTTTCAAACCACTCGATGGCCTTGTCGAACTCACCCTGCTTTTTGTACAGCTTGGCTGAGTTCATTTCGACGGACTGAGCGCCAACACTGCTTGCCAACGCCTGCAAGACAATCAATCCCGCCGATAAGATGAGAATACGTTTCATCCTCGCTCTCCTTAAAAGTTGTTCATATAGCGTTCATTTACAATTTGCAACTTTCATTATAAAAATATAACGGAATTTGGCTGGATACGCAAGAACTTTTTTAAAACGCGGGCTCGAGGGGCGGCTACGGAATACAGCGGCGTTAAAAAAATTTAAAAACTCGTACACCCTCAAAAATGTGACGGGCGGGGTTGAAGCTCCGGCAGATGGCGTTCGTAAGGCGGGCGAATGACGCCGGCTTCGGTAATGATCGCTGTAATCAACTCGTGTGGGGTGACGTCGAAAGCCGGGTTATAGACAACGGCATTGGGCGGCGCCGTGCGGCGGCCGAAGCTTTCGGTTATCTCTTCGGCAGCGCGCTGCTCAATCGGAATTTCTTTGCCGGTCGCAAGGCTGAAATCGATGGTTGAAATGGGTGCAGCGACATAAAAAGGAATGCCGTGTTTTTGCGCATTCACCGCCAGCGAGTACGTACCGATCTTGTTGGCCGTGTCGCCGTTGCGGGCAATGCGATCAGCGCCGACAATGCAGCAGTCGATTTGTTGGCGTTGCATGACGAACGCCGCGGCGTTGTCGCAGATGAGCGTACACGCAATATCTTCTTGCATCAGCTCCCACATATTCAAGCGCGCCCCCTGCAAAAGCGGCCGCGTCTCATCGACGAAAACGTGCAGCTTTTTGCCTTGCGCGTGCGCGGTGAAAAGCACGCCGAGCGCGGTGCCAAAATCCGCCGTCGCCAAAGCGCCGGTATTGCAATGCGTAATAACAGTTGCCGGGTTCGGAATGAGCGCCGCGCCATGCCGCCCCAACGCCCGGCAGGTTTCCTGATCTTCGACGAAAATTTTCTGCGCTTCCGTGAAGAGCAACTGTTTGATCTGAGATATCGTTTTCGCTTTGTTCGTCTCCGCCGTCCGGCGCATGCGCTCCAGCGCCCAAAACAGATTCACTGCCGTCGGGCGCGTGCCGCGCAGATACGCGACGACTCGATCCAGCTCGGAAAAGAATTTGCCTTTATCTTCGCCGTGAAAATGCTGCACGCCCACCAGTACCCCGAAGGCCCCGGCAATGCCGATCGCCGGCGCCCCGCGCACCCGCAGCTTTTTGATCGCCTCGCCAAGCACTTCGACCTCGTCGATGTGCAAATGCACCAATTCGCCGGGCAGCTTGGTTTGGTCGATGAGCTTCACTTGATTGTCCAGCCATTCGATGGTGGTGACGGGCATGGGGATTCTCCTGTGAGAATTTTTGCTTGCTTTACAAAAGTAAAATCGCTAATTTTGAGCTATGGTCAATGAACTTTTAACAAAACCCATCGCGCGACAAGAGCTGCCCGATGAGCGCTTCACTTACAATGAATTTTGTGCGCGAATCAAAGAAACTGAAAAAGCAGATTTGATTCACGGGGAAATCATTATGGCCTCACCTGCAACCATCGAACACGAAATTTCTTTCTTTTCTTTGGGCGCGCTCTTATACTTCTACGTTAATTACCGCGGACTCGGAATCGTCGTCGGTTCGCGTGCGGCGATGAAGTTTTCCGAATACGAAGCGCCGGAACCGGATATTATGTTCATTCAAAAGGACCGGTTGCATCTTTTAGGCAAAACTGAAATTTTCGGTCCGGCTGATCTCGTCGTCGAAATCGTTTCCCCCGGCAGCCGCCGGTTGGATTTTGTCGAAAAGAAAGAAATTTACGCGCATTACGGTGTCAAAGAATACTGGCTGATTGACCGTTTCAGGCAACAAGCATTTTTCTGGAAAAATGTCAACGGCGTTTGGCAAGATTTGCCAGTCGATGAACATGGCATCTTCCGTTCTGAAGTGGTTGCCGGTTTTTGGCTGCGCGTCGATTGGCTATTTTCCACAGAGCCGTTAAATGCGCTCGCTATTCTTGAAACGATTCTCGCCGGCGATCCGGGTGTCAAATAAATTCTTTACTCACCTCCCCGCATATTTCCTCACATTCCTCAACACCGCCTGGAAATCCTTCGCCTCCGGGGCCGTAATTGTCATCGACTCTTTATGCTCGGGATGCTGAAGCCGCAACGTTGAAGCGTGAAGCGTCAATCGCCGAATGAGCGGCTGCTCCTTCTCCCCTTCTTTCAAATGAAATCCGCTTTTAATGGCTGAGAGAAAAAACGCCTCGCTTTGGCCGTAAATCGGATCGACCGAAAGCGGATGGCCGATGGCTTGCAAGTGGACACGAATCTGATGTTGCCGTCCCGTCTGCGGCTGCACTTCGAGAAATGTGAAGCCGCGAAATCTTTCCAAAACACGAATCGAAGTGACGGCGGATTTGCCGCTGCGGCTCACCGTCATCACGCCCGGCCGGCTCGGATGCCCGGCAATCGGCCGTTGAATCGTCAGCGCCTCTTCCGCCACCTCGCCCCTCACCAGCGCCAAATAAGTTTTTTCAATTTGATGCTGCGCGAACTGCCGGCACAGCTCGCGATGCGCCGTGGCCGTTTTAGCAAACAGCACCAAACCGCTCGTCCACGCATCGATGCGATGCACGACGTAAATCGGAATTTCCAAGCGTTCGGCGGCGATGTTACGAAGGCACGGCCACTCCGGATGCCAGCGTTCCGGAATCACCGGCAACCCGGCAGGTTTGTTGAAAGCGATCAGAGCGGCATCATCACATAAAACCGGAATACGCCATTTTTCTTGGCGGGCGTTGTCGTAATAGTGCAGCGTTGCCGGCTGCTGGTTGCTGGTTCCTGGTCGCTCGGTGCTGGTTGTTTTTGGCCTACTCATCTTTTAACAAATTCCACGCGCGGGTTGGCGGCGAGCCCCTCAAC
>JBOHQZ010000069.1:0-14079 GCA_050732275.1 bacterium | reverse complement strand
GTTGGAAAAAGTCGCCCAGGCCACCCGAGGCTTGATTGCCGTTATTGGTTTCGTCGAGCGCGAAGGCGCCAATATTTTCAATGCCGCGGCGGTTTGTGTCGATGGCCGTCTGCTCACGACGTACCGCAAAATCTGTTTGCCGAATTACGGCGTCTTCGACGAAAAACGCTACTTTCGCGCCGGTCGCCAGCCGCTGATTTTGAAGCTTGGCGAGCTGCGCCTTGGCCTCAGCATCTGCGAAGATATTTGGGTCGATGGCGTGGTCGAATCCGAAGCGCAAAAGGGCGCTGCCGACTTCGTCGTCAACATCTCCGCCTCGCCGTATGATTGGCAGAAGGGTGATGAGCGCGAATTGCTGTTGACCAACCGCGCCCGCAACAACCGCGTTTATCTCGCCTACGTCAACACCGTTGGCGGCCAGGATGAGCTGTTGTTTGATGGGCGCAGCTTCATTTTCGATCCCGCTGGACAGCCGTTGCTGCGCGGAGAAAAATTCCAGGAACAGTTTCTTCTTCACGATCTCGCGATCGATACCTCGCTCACCAAAGCCGCAGCACGATCTCCGCGCGAAGCCAGCGGCGCAAAGAACAAAGCCGACGTCACGGCGGTGGAAGCTCTGGCTCCACGCGAAGTGTCAATCGAGATGAAAATGGCGGCTATTCCAACGCGCCGCAGTATGCCGAATTTGGCGCCGCATCTCGCCGACGAAGAAGAGGTTTTTCGCGCTTTGGTGGTTGGCACGCGTGATTACGTGCGCAAGAACGGCTTCGAGAAAGTCGTGCTCGGCCTCAGCGGCGGCATCGATTCGGCGCTCACGACGGTGATCGCCGCCGAAGCTTTGGGAAACGAAAACGTCATTGGCGTGTTGATGCCGAGCCGCTTCAATATTTCCGCGAGCACGGAGGACGCGCTGGCGTTGGCGCAAAATCTCCGCATTCAAACTTTCACCATTCCGATCAATGCGCCGGTGACGGGCTTGGAAAATTTGCTGGCGCCCGTATTCACGGGCCGTGAGCGTGACTCTACCGAAGAGAATTTGCAGGCTCGCATCCGAGGCATGCTTTTAATGGCGCTCTCCAACAAATTCGGCTGGCTGGTGCTCACCACGAGCAACAAGAGCGAGTCCGCCGTCGGCTATGCGACGCTTTATGGCGATATGGCCGGTGGTTTTGGTGTGCTCAAAGACGTGCCGAAAACTTTCGTATACCGCCTGGCAAATTGGATCAACCGCGTTCGTTATCAAGATAATCCCGTCATTCCTCAGCGCACCATCGACCGGCCGCCGAGCGCGGAGTTACGGCCGCATCAGACTGATCAGGATTCGCTGCCGCCTTACGAGCTGCTGGATCAGATCATTGAAGCGTATGTGGAAGATAATCGCAGCGTGGCGGAAATGGTGGAAGCGGGTTTGCCGAGAGAGACGGTTCGGCAAACTATCAACATGATCGACCGCGCCGAGTACAAACGCCGGCAAGCCGTGCCGGGAATCAAGATCACCACGCGCAATTTTGGCAAAGACCGCCGCATGCCGATTACCAACCGGTTTCAGCCGTAGCGCTCGTCGTGTTGTTCGTAGTGATGCCTTCAGGCATGGGAAGCTTGGAATCAAAGAAGGTGTTTGTTTTTTGAATCATTATGTTTTTCTTCGTAAGCGCGACGCCTGAAGGCGTAACTACGAACTGAAGCTTGGAATTAAAGAAGAGTTTTTGTTTTTTGAACCATTTATTTTTGCTCATAAGCGCAACGCCTGAAGGCGTAACTACGAACATGATGTGCCATGCCGATCCTGCAGATCACCAAAGATGGGCTTTTGCTCCAGGAGCTTGAAATTCAAGCCGAATCGGTGACGATTGGCCGTGATCCGGAAAACGACGTCCGGTTGGGCGATTTGACCGTGTCACGCCGCCATGCGCTGCTGAAGCGAAACGCCGGCAATCATTACTTCATTGAAGATCTGCAAAGCCGGAACGGCGTCAGCCTCAATGGCAACGCTGTTACCCAACTGACCGCATTGGTTGGCGGCGATCAAATACGGGTGGGAATCTATCAATTGACGTTTCTCGATTCCACCGAGGGGGTGCGGATCTCCGAGAGCCATTCGAATAAAGCCGCGCCAGAGACGCTTCCGGCAGCATCGTATCCAACCAAGTTGCAAGCTGTCGAAGCAAGCAGCGCCGCCAAATACCGCGGCCAGGCTTTGGAAGTCGGCATTTTGGTAAATGAAGATAGCAATGCGATCTTTGCGCTCAAAGATGATCAAATCGTTTTGGGAAATGACGGGCAGGTTGATATTCGCGTTCCGGGCCCGGAACGCACTCGCGCCATCATCGCGCGCCGGGGCAAATATTTTTATATCTGCAGCGAGACGCCAACGCCGTGTGTTTCCGTCAACGACCGGCCGGTCATGAATTCCCAGCTCGCTTACAACGACCGGATTGAGATCGGGGGGCGAAGGTTTATTTTTCGGGAGATCTGAGAAAAAAAGATAAAACAGAAAAAAAGAACGGGTGGAATGTGCGCAGGCTAAAGAAAAAAATTGCTCACGGAATTGGAACGGCCCACGGAATTGAAGCTCGAAATTTCTTACTTCCGTGAGATGTTCCATTTCCGTGAGCTAACAATTTCAGAGTTTTTTTCTGAGTTTTGTTGCGCAATGGCCTTAAAGCAACAGCTTGTCCTTCAGCTTGCGCTTTAAAATTTCGCGGGCACGGAAGATGCGGGCTTTTACCGTGCCGAGAGGGACTTTCGTGATTTCAGCGATTTCTTCGTAAGAAAGCTCGTCGCTGTGACGCAGGAGGATGACCTTGCGGTATTTCTCCGGCAGCTCTTCTATCGCCCGGGTGATCAAACCGCTCTTCTCGGTCGACAGCAGATCGTGATCGGTCGACGAATGCACATCAGGGTACTCGCGCTTCAGCTCGCCTTCTTTGGATTGAATGGGCTTGTCCAAAGAATAAGTGCGCAGCTTTTTCTTGCGCAGATGATCGATGGTGTTGTTGATGGCGATTTTGTACAGCCAGGTCGAAAAGGCAAATTCTTCATTGAATGAAGCCAGCGAAGCAAAAGCCTTCATAAAAGCTTCCTGGACGAGGTCCTCCGTTTCTTCCTTGCTCCGCACCATTTTATAAAGTAAATTATAGAGCGGGCCGTGATAGCGTTCCATCAGCTCAGTGTAAGCCTTTTGGTCGCCTTGCAGGGCCCGGTCAATCACAGGAGTTTCAGACCTTCTCGCTGGCATAGTGGGTCGGCGCAGTGATACTTCTATAGTTTGGAAAAAGATAGGCTAAAATTCGATAACAATCAAGCAAAAACCTATGATTTGTGGCCTCGGAATCGACCTCGTTGAAATCGCCCGCGTCGAAGCGATGCTGGCGCGCTGGCAGCAGCATTTTGTGCAGCGCGTTTTCACGCCGGAAGAGATTGCGCTCTGCGAGAGCCGCGCCAACCGCGCTTCGGCTTTTGCGGCGCGCTTTGCGGCGAAGGAAGCGTTTTCCAAAGCGCTCGGCACCGGCGTGGACAAGGATTTTTCCTGGAAAGATTTTGCCGTGGGCCATCAAAACAATGGCAGCCCGATGCCGGTGCTCAGCTCGCGATTGTCGGCCCGGCTCAAAAACATCAAGATTCACCTCAGCCTCTCGCATTCCGATCATTATGCCACCGCGGTGGTGGTTTTGGAAACAACCGACTAAACATGGAACTGTTCAACGATTTCAACAAGCTGCCTCGCGTCGTCACCGCGGAGGAGATGCAAGCCGTCGACAAGTACACGATTGACACGCTCAATATTATCGGCCGCGTGTTGATGGAAAATGCCGGCCGCACGGTGTTTACCGCTATTCGCGAGCGGTGGTCGCCATTGGCCGGGAAACGCGCCATCGTGCTCTGCGGCAAGGGCAACAACGGCGGCGACGGTTTCGTGGTAGCGCGCTACCTGCAAGAGGCCGGCGTTGCTTGTGAAACCTGCTTGGTGGGAACAACCGGCGATGTGCGTGGCGAGGCGGCAGCGAACTATCTCACTCTGATCCGCCTCGGAATCACCGTGAGAGAAATTTCGGGATTGGAAATGCTGCCGGACTTGCGCCAGGCGGATTTCATCGTCGAGGCGCTGCTCGGCACCGGCGTGCGCGGGCCGCTGCAAGGACTCATGGCGCAAATCGTGACTCGCATCAACGATAGCGGCCGCCCGGTAATCGCCGTCGATCTGCCAACAGGCATGAATGCCGACACCGGCGAAGTGGCCGGGCCGTGTGTGAAAGCGCAACTCACCGTCACCATCGGCTGCCGCAAACAAGGCTTGCTCTTCTCGCCCGGCCGCGAGCACACCGGCGAATTGGCGGTTGCAGATGTCGGTTTTCCGGAGGCGGCGTTTCGCCAGGCTGCCGAACAAAATGTCAGACTAGCGACTTTTTTGCTTGCCAGCGAAGTGTTGTCGCGATGGCTGCCGGTGCGACCGCCCAATGCGTTCAAAAATCGCGTCGGGCAAATCTTGGTCATTGCCGGTTCAGCGGGATTTGGCGGCGCGGCGCGCATGACTGCAGTTTCCACCTTGCGAGCCGGCGCCGGCCTCGTGGTGTTGGCCGCGCCATCTTCGCTCTTGCCGAGCTTGGAAGCCGCCACCGCTGAAGTCATCAAATTGCCGTTATTGGAAGAAGCCGGCGCTATCAGCGCCGCGGCCGTCGAACAATTGCAAAATCGTTTGCAATGGGCGGAAGTGATTGCACTCGGCCCGGGGCTTGGCACTTCTGAAGGAGTGAAACGGGTGGTCAGACACATTCTGGCGGAATACTCCGGCACCGTCGTGCTCGATGCGGATGCGCTGAATGTTATCGCCGGGCAACAGGAAATCATTCGCCGTGCCGCCGGGAAAATTATTTTGACGCCACACCCGGGCGAGCTGTCGCGTTTGACCGGCGCCAATAAAATCGCGATTGCCACGAACCCGGTTGCCATCGCGCGGCAAACCGCCGAAGAGTTGGGGCAGGTGCTCGTTTTGAAAGGCGCGCCAACGGTCATTGCTTCCCCCACCGGTGAGGTTTTTATCAATTCCACCGGCAACGCCGGCATGGCCACCGGCGGCAGCGGCGATGTGTTGACGGGAATCATCGCGGGCTTGGCGGGACAAAATTTGGATCCGCTCCGCGCCGCGTTGTTGGGCGTTTATGTTCACGGCTTGGCCGGGGACTTGGCGCGCGACCGGCTCGGCGAATGGAGCATGCTCGCCGGGGATATAATGGAACATTTGCATTTGGCATTTCTGCAGTTGGCGAAGCAGCAACTCGGTTAATCAACATGGGATTCAAATCGCTTTATTTTCTTCTTGCTCATTAATGGTCAGGCGTTTATATTAGTAATATCTGCGAAAAATTTTTAATGGAGCCTTAAACATGCAATATACCGTCGTTATTCAACCCCGTCGTAACGGAGGCTTTACCGCCTCTGTACCAACGTTGCCGGGCTGCCGAAGCCAGGGAACAACTGAAGATGAAGTCATTGCGAAGATTAGTGCGGCTCTTGCCAAACGATTAAAGCACTCCAAAGTTATTCAACTTGAAGTCAATGAGAATGGTGTAACACGCAAGAATCCATGGGATGCCATGATCGGAATATTCGAGAACGACCCCATTTTTGATGAGGTTGAAAAAGAAATTAAGCGGGAACGCAACCGGGATAGATATAAACGCCGCAAAAGATGATGGATACACAGCTTCGCATTCTTGATACCGACACTTTGAGCTTAATTCAGCGGCGCAATCAAGTAGTTATGAATCGATTGGAATCGCTGCCGACACCCCAGGTTGCAACCACCATCGTTACAGTCGAGGAACAAATGCGTGGATGGGTTGCAAAAATCAAGAAAGAGAAAAGGCTTGAACGCTTGATTCCAATATATGAGAGCTTTCAAACCGTTGTTCTTGCCTACAGCCAAGTACCCATCCTGCCATTCGATGATAAAGCAGCGTATCATTTTCAAAAACTCCGCTATCTTCAAACCCGCCTTGGCTTGCGCGATCTTCGCATTGCGGCTATTGCTTTAGCTTGCGACGGCATTCTCGTCACGGCCAACGTTCGCCACTTCCGCCAAATTCCCGGATTGACTATTGAGGACTGGACAGCGGCTTGATCTACCTCTATGCTTCGGCAAGTTTTGACCCTCCTCGAAATTCCTTCTCCGGCGTGGACGGATTGCATGGCAAATATCCAATTCAAAAAACTACTTGACTTTTTGCTTTAATAATGTTAAAATGTTGAAATAAGTGAAAGCCGCTTTTTGTTATAATTTTTGATTCCCGACAATTTCATTCTCACCTATGCCTTCGACGAGCAAGAGAAAAAGGTCTGCCATAAAAGTGTGGTGGAAATTTTTTATCCTGCCTTTCCCGACCTGTCGAGTGCATCGCACATCCTGCTGATCCAATTCTTTAATTATAACATTTTAAGGTAGGAGGATTTATGAAAAGATTCACCCGCATTTTTTCCCTCATCTTAGTGGCGTTCATGCTCTATGCGTCAAGCGTCAGCGCCCAGGAAATGGTGGTATCAGGTGCCGTCGCCTCCAAGGCCTCCGGTGAATTTCTGCCGGGCGCCAACGTCTTGGTGAAAGGCACGAATTTCGGCACGACCACCGATGTCAACGGGAGCTTCCGGCTCAATCTCACGAACATGAGCCGGGCAACGCTAGTCATCAGCTTCATTGGTTACAAAACCGCTGAAGTGGAAGTGACCGCAAATGTACAAGCCTTGAACGTCTCCCTGGAGGAAGATGTGCTCAAATTGTCAGAAATCGTTGTCACCGGTTTGGCCACCTCGGTGGCGAGAAGGAATCTGGCCAATGCCGTGGCGACCGTTTCATCACAAGAACTGGTGCCCGCGCCGGCGCAGACACTGGATCGCGCTTTAACCGGCAAATTTGCCGGCGTGACGGTGAGCCAAAACACCGGCGCACCGGGCGGCGGCATCTATGTCGATCTGCGCGGCGTTTCGACTATTGAGGGTTCAACGCAGCCGTTGTACGTCGTCGACGGCGTCATCGTCAACAACGCCGCCACGCAATCCGGCATTGACCTCGTCACCAAAGCGACGGCGGCCGGCAGCGCGACGCCACAAGGCCAACCCTCCAACCGGATCGCCGATATCAATCCCAATGACATCGACAACATTGAAGTTTTAAAAGGCGCAAGTGCGGCCGCCATTTACGGCGCCAAAGCTTCCAATGGCGTGGTCATCATCAACACGAAGCGCGGCTATGCCGGCAGACCGCGTATCGATGTCACGCAGCAGATCGGCTATAGCAGCATTCTCAATAAACTCGGCACCCGCAAATTTACCGCCCAAACCGCGGAAGAAAGCAACGGCGCCGATGGCCGGAGACAGTTTGAACAAAATGGCGGCCGATTTATCGATCAGGAGGAAGTGTTGTATGGCGAAACCGGGCGGTTGGCTGAGACCACGGTTAGCCTGCGGGGCGGCTCGGAAAATACCCAGTTTTTCGTGTCCGGGCTTTTGCAGGATGAAAACGGCATCGTTAAAAAAACCGGCTACCAAAAATATTCCGGCAAAGTCAATGTGAGCCACAGATTCAGCCCGCGCTTGTCCGTCGATGTTTTCAGCAATTTCCTGCGCAGCGAATCCAACCGCGGCATCACCGGCAACGACAACAGTTTCACCACCTTTGGATTTGTGCTGGGTTTTACGCCGAGTTATGTCGATCTCCGGCCGCAAAACGGCGTGTATCCGGACGGCTTCTTTTCCAATCCGCTTCATTCCCGCGACGTGTTGATCAACGAAGAGGTGGTCTATCGGACGATCAACTCGGCGCGGCTCAACTACAATATCTTCCGCACCGCCAATCAAGGCTTGGATTTCATCACGCAAGCCGGATTCGATTTCTTTTCACAATTCAATCAGGTCTTTTCGCCGCCGGAGCTGCAATTCGAGCGGGACAGCGACCAACCGGGCACTTCGCTCGATGGCGAGACGCGCAGCACCAACTCCAATCTGTATCTCAATCTCGCTTACAGTTATAACACCTCCTCGAGCATCGATTTCCGGACCTCGACCGGCGTCCAATTTGAGAATCAAGACTTGAACAATACGCTGACGCAGGCGAGGGGTTTGAATCTGGGCCAGACCAATATCGATCAAGGCGCGAATTTAACCGCTTTTCAAACCATCACCAAGCAATATGACCGGGGCTTTTACCTGCAGCAAGAGGTGGATTTAAAACAGAAAATTTATTTGACGGCGAGCGTGCGCGGCGACGCCAGCAGCAGCCACGGCGATACCGACAAATATTTCTTCTATCCGAAAGCTTCGGCCTCCGTTCGTTTGTCACAGCTCAATTTTTGGAAAGGCCTGTCATCGTTCTCGGATGAGTTCAAGCTCAGGCTGGCTTACGGTGAAACCGGCAACTCGCCGCCGCCGAATGCGAAGTTCACCACTTATGTCCCGGTCAATATCGACAACAGGTCCGGTTTGATCGTGATCACGCGGCGCGGCAACGCCGGGATCAAACCGGAACGCACGAAAGAAATCGAAGCCGGCTTCGATGCCTCGCTGTTTGGCGGCAAAGCCGGACTTGAATTTACCTACTACCGGCAAAACATCAGCGATTTGATTTTGATTTCGCAATTGCCCCAGTCCTCCGGATTCGAGGAGCAGTTCAGCAATGCCGGAAAAATGCGGACGCAAGGCGTCGAGATCGGCCTGATATTCAACCCGCTCCGCAAACGAAATCTGCGCTGGAACTCGCGAATCAATTTCTATAAAACTTCGTCCAAGATTACGGAATTGGACGTCGATCCCTTCAACAAAGGCGGCTTTGCCACCTCTTTGGGAACGTACCGAATTGAGGAGGGTAAGTCACCAACGACGATTATCGGTCTTGGTGTTGCCGATTCTGCCGGCAACGCTCCCGTTGTGGAATTCGGCGACGAAACCCCGGATTTCGAATTGTCTTTCAACAATGGCATTTCCTTGGGCAATGTGGAATTGAGTTTTCTGTGGCACTGGAAACAAGGCGGTGAAGTCATCAATCTGGGACGTTTTATCACGGATCTCGGCGGCACGACGGAAGATTACGATCGTGTGAAGGTTCGGCTTTCCACCGGCGGATTTACCACCAAACGACTACGCGGCGATTTCGGCACGGGCGCATGGATTGAAGATGGAACCTATCTCAAGCTCAGAGAAGTCAGCTTGTCTTATAATTTCCCCAAGACCACCGTCGCGAGCTGGTTTGGTTCGTCGATTTCGAATTTGAAAGTCGGCGTCGCCGGACGCAATCTGCTCATGTTTACCGATTACACCGGCTACGATCCGGAAGTCAGCCAATTCGGCAGCATCGCCATTGGCCGTTCGGTTGACACCATCCCCTATCCGTCGTCACGGAGTTTTTATTTTAACCTCGCCTTTGGTTTCTAATTGAGAAAGGAACGCCAACTATGAATACGAATTTATTTTCTCGTCGCCGGATAACCAAGAAATGGATTCATCGCTTGCTGTGGCTTCCGCTTCTCGTGTTGATCGGCTGCCAAGATTTGAATTTTACCGATCCCAATGATCCGACGCTTGATAATCCCCCCTCCGCGCAAAAGCTCGTAACCGGCATTGAAGCGGGCCTGCGAATCGACTACGCCATTTATTTGCGCGTGGTCGAGATTCTTGGCCGCCAGGTTTATTATCTCGAGCCTGCTGATCCGCGTTACACCGGCGAGTTGCTCCGCGGGCCTATTGATGCCGGCGGTTTTCTGTTAACCCGGTCCTGGGGTTCCCGTTATCGCGTCGTCAAGAACTGCGCCCAGCTTCTGGCCCTGCCGGCCGAACGCAATGTCAACGAGCCGGGCAAACGCGGCTTCGCCAACACGATTATGGCGCATCAATTGCTCTTGAATTTGAATATGACGTATGACAACGGCGTCAAGATCGTGTTTTCGGACGATGTCAACACGCCTTTTGTGACGAGAGATCAGAGTTTAGCTGAAATCGTTCGCCTGCTCGACGCCGCCAACACCGATTTGGCCACGGCAACGGCGCAGGGAGACAATTTCGGTTTTGCGCTCTCGAGTGGATTCGCCGGTTTCAACAAACCTTCCACGTTTGCCAAATTCAACCGCGCGCTGCGGGCTCGCGTCGCCGTTTATCAAAGAGATTGGAATACGGCCTTGACCGCTTTAAACAGCTCCTTTCTTGACGTAGCCGCGTCGCTTAAACTCGGCGTTTATTACGTGTACAGCAGCGGCGCGAACGATCAGACCAACGAAACCTGGGAAAGCCCGACTGCCGCCTCCGTCAGGCTCGTTGCACACCCCAGCTTTCAAAGGGATGCCGCGCCCGGCGATACCCGCTTCTCCACCAAAACGTTCGTCCGTCCCGACACCATTCTTTTTGATAACTTGAGCAGCAATTTGGCGGTGAATATATTAACCAGCTCGACGGATCCGCTTCCTATTATCAGAAATGAGGAATTGATTCTATTGCGAGCAGAGGCAAATATCGGGCTGGGTGCTTTAGGAGCAGCCCAAACCGATATCAATATCGTCAGACAAGCGGCGGGGTTGGGTCCGGTCACACTCACTCCCGCCAATGCATTGGATCAGTTGCTCTATGAAAAGCGCTATTCGCTTTTTATGGAAGGCCATCGCTGGATCGACATGCGGCGCTATGACCGATTAAATGCCCTGCCGCTTGATCGCGGCGGTGACATAGTGGTTCGTTCCATGCCGAGGCCGGAATCGGAAGTTACCGGAGGGTAACCAACCTTCTGCTTCAGAGTGAAAAGCATGCGAAGTTGGACGCGCGTAAACGCAAGTCCGACCTCGCATGCTTCGAGTTTTTCGCCAACGGATAAATTAAGCCCAACGGATTTTTTCCCCGCGGGGTTTAATCTATCCGTTGGCATTTTTAAAGAAAAAAATAAAACGATGCAGTTTGGCTCTCAATCCGAAGTGGGGAAAATCAAACGCCTCTTATTGAAACATCCCAAGCAAGTCTTTATCGACCACGAAAATATTCTTCGCCAGTGGGAAGCTCTCAATTATTTCGGCGCGCCGGATTTTGAAAAAGCGCTGCAAGAGTACGAGCAGTTCGTGAATTTGCTGCGGCAGCACATTCCGGCAATTTCCTTTCTGCCATCAAGCGACCACACCGGTCTCGATTCCATTTACGTCCACGATCCCCTGCTCGTCACCAACAAAGGTGCCATCTTGTGCAATATGGGCAAAGCGCTGCGCCGAGGCGAGCCTGCGGCTATCGGCGACTTCCTGCATGAGTTGGGCGTTCCGATTCTCGGCGCCATCACCGGCGAGGGAAGATTGGAAGGCGGAGATGTGGTTTGGATCGACGAGCGCACGCTGGCGGTGGGACGCGGCTATCGCACCAACGACGAAGGCATCCGGCAGTTGCGAGAACTCACGGCGGATTTAGTGGATGAAGTTGTTGTCGTGCCGCTGCCGCATTGGCAAGGCCCCAACGATGTTCTCCACTTGATGTCGCTGATCAGCCCCATCGATTACGACTTGGCTTTGGTTTATTCAAAATTATTGCCCGTGCCGTTCCGCGAGTGGCTGCTGGCGCGAGGCATCAAATTGCTCGAAGTGGCGGATTCCGAATACGACAGCATGGGATGCAACGTGCTCGCAGTGGCGCCGCGCAAGTGCATCATGCTCGCCGGCAATCCGCGTACAAAAGCGCTGCTCGCCAACGAAGGCGTCGAAGTTTGGGAATACGAGGGGGAGGAAATCTCCCGCAAGGGTGCCGGCGGGCCGACTTGTTTGACGCGGCCGATTTGGCTGGAGTGAGCGGCTTCTTTCCATTAAAAATTTTTGTTTTGAAATTTATGGTTGCCTTTTAAAATTGCTTTACATACCTTTCTTGTAGCGAAATTATGCCGATTCCACCGCTTCAAGAAGACGGCCTGTTGCCGCCGGGATTGTATGTGGCGGACATGGACCAAATCGCAGAACGCTTTGGTAAAAGCACTCCGCGACGCCAAGAGCTGTTTGAGCGTTTACGAATGTTTGTTGAATTGGCTCAACACTGTGGCGCCTTACGGATGTTTGTCAACGACAGTTTTGTGACCGCCAAGCCGGAGCCTGGTGATGTTGATGTCGTGATTTGGCTTGGAACAAAATATCTTGAGCTTCTCGAACAAAATGATGAAAGCGCGATTCGTCTCGAAGAAATGTTTGACACCCGCCAACCTAAGGAAGCATTTTGGGTAGATACGGAGCAGAAATGGAGTGGCTGGGTTGAATTCTTTTCACGTGCTCGTGGACATTTACACTTGCGTAAACAAAAAGGCCTTGTGGAGGTAAAATTAAGATGCTTGAAAATGAAGAAGATCTCATAGCTTCCCAAGAACAGCTTGCCAAGTTGCGAGCATGGGAAGACGAGGCTGTCAACGACCTCAATCTGCATCCGCGCCTGAAAAAATCCGAGCTAGCGGGAATTCAAAGCATGATAGCTCAAATTGAAAAAGAGATTCGCTTATACAACCTTGCACGTCTCCGTGAAACGTTGCAGGAGTTGCAACTCCGCTCGCGAACTACGCCACCGGAAAAACTCCCTGAGCTTTTCGCCCAAACACTTGGCGCCATGGAAGAGTTTACAATTGCCATACAGCCGGTTGTCTAGAAATTTTCGCTCTCCGCTATAGAAGAATACTTTGGCAAAAGCACCCGCGACGTCAAGAGATGTTGGCATTTGAGAATACAATATTCAAAGTCGAACTTGCTTGCAGGTTTGACTTTGTTTTTTTATTTTAATCTGATTCAAGTTTCTCGCATGAAATCCTTGGATGTCATCTTCAAGCCCCACTCCGTCGCCGTCATTGGCGCCTCCACGCGGGCCGGCTCGCTCGGCCGCAATTTGTTTGACAAAATGCTGGCAGCGGATTTCAATGGGCCGATTTATCCCGTGCACCCAACCGCGCAATACGTTCACTCGGTCAAAGCTTATCCGACGATTCTCGAGGTTCCCGGGCCGGTCGATCTCGCGGTGATCGTCGTGCCGCGCGAGCAGGTTTTGCAAACAGTGCAACAGTGCGCGCAAAAAGGCGTGAAAGGGATGATCGTCATCACCGCCGGTTTTAAAGAGACCGGCACTGAAGGGGCGGCGCGAGAGAAAGCGTTGTTGGAAATTGTCAAAGCCCACAACATACGCATGGTCGGCCCGAATTGCATGGGCGTGATTTGCACCGACCCCGACGTTCGACTTGATGCGACATTTGCCGGCGCCTATCCGCCGGCCGGTAAAATTGCCTTTGCCTCGCAAAGCGGCGCGCTGGGCGTGACCATTCTCGATTACGCCGGCAGCCTCAACCTCGGCGTCTCGATGTTCGTCTCGTTGGGCAACAAAGCCGACATCTCCGGCAACGATTTGTTGGAATATTGGCGGGACGATCCCGCGGTCCATGTCATTCTCATGTACTTGGAAAGTTTTGGCAATCCCCGCAAGTTCGTGCAGCTCGCGCGCGAGGTGTCGCGGCGCAAGCCGATCGTGATGGTCAAATCCGGCCGCAGCGAAGCCGGCGCCCGTGCCGTCAGTTCGCACACCGGCGCGATTGCCGGCGCCGACGTGGCTTTCGACGCGCTGTTTGCGCAAAGCGGCGTGTTGCGCGCCAATACGATTGAAGAGATGTTTGATTTCGCGATGGGCTTTGCTAGCCAGCCTTTGCCCAAAGGTGATCGCGTCGCCATCGTCACCAACGCCGGGGGCCCGGCCATCATGGCGACCGATGCCTGTGAGAGTTTGGGATTGCGCCTCGCCCAATTTTCTCCGGCGCTGCAGCAGCGGTTGCGCGCGCGCTTGCTGCCGGAAGCGAGCGTGGCGAATCCGGTCGATCTGTTGCCGGCGGCGAACGAAGATGATTACCAGTTTACGCTCGAACAGATTTTGCAAGACGACGGCGTCGATGCGATCATCGCCATCTCCGTGCCGCCGATCAGCGCCGATGCCATCAAAGTCGCGCGCCGGATTTCGGCGGTCGCGGAGAAATCCGACAAAACCGTGCTCGGCTGTTTCATGGGCATCAAAGGGCTGGCCGCTGCCGCAGCCGAATTGCAAAAACAAGCAGTGCCAGCT
>JBOHQZ010000068.1:0-14103 GCA_050732275.1 bacterium | reverse complement strand
AACGCTTGGGCGGCTCTCCTGAAATCAGATAATTCATCGCCACGTTTGCCAGCCAGGAAACCTGCGCATCCAACAGCGCGATGTCGATGAATTGCCCCTCGCCGGCGCGCTCGCGGTGAAACAACGCGGCGAGAATGGCGTTGAGCGCATACAGGCCGGTGACGATGTCGGCAATTGCCACGCCGACTTTGCTCGGCTCGCCCTCGGCCTCGCCGGTGAGGCTCATGATGCCGCCCTGCGCCTGAATGATAAAATCATAACCCGGGCGCGGCGCCAGCGGCCCGGTTTGTCCATAACCCGTAATGGCGCAATAAATCAGCCGCGGATTCAGCTCGCGCAAAGCTGCATAACCGAGTCTCCATTTTTCCATTGTGCCGACTTTAAAATTTTCCACCAATACGTCACAATGCAGCGCCATCTGCCGAATGAGGTCACGCCCGGCTTCTGTTTGCAGATTGACAGTGACGCTTTTCTTGTTGCGATTGCAAGAGAGATAATACGCCGACTCGCCGTGAAACCACGGCGGCCCCCATTGGCGAGTATCATCGCCCTTGCCCGGCTGCTCGATTTTAATCACCTCCGCGCCGAGATCGCCGAGCAACTGCGTGCAAAACGGCCCGGCCAACACGCGCGAAAGATCGAGGATGCGAATCCCTTCGAGGCAGGCTGTTTGGGAATTTGACATTGATCTTATTCGTAAAAAGCGAAGTAAAAGTTTAATGCTTTTTGCGATCAAAGTCAAATGGTTAATCCCAAAAGAATATGTTGCGAAATTGTCGCCGCAATGTTATATTTAACTGAATGTTCCGCGCCATACGAAGCCGAACTTATCAACTGACGCATCTGAGGAGGCAGAAAGAAATGGCCACCGACAAGCTTTTTTATGACTATGCGACTCATTTCACGAAAGCCTTTGCTAAATTCATCGGCGTTGCGGCGGACGAGTACCAAGCCAAAAGCCTGACATTGAAAGAAACCGAAAAGCGCCCCGATCTTTTTCTGATCAGCCAATCGGGAAACAATGTGGTTCTAGTCGAGACGCAAGGGTACGACGACGAATATCTCTACCATCGCATGGTCGCCGCGAAGATGCTTTACTGCCTTCAGTTTAAATACACCGGCAAGATGGACGCCATTGCAATCTTTCTTGACGAATCACAGTATAGTGCAGCAGAGCGCTTTCATCAACAATTCGATGGCTCATCCGCGCTGAAGTTTTCACCGAAGTCGATCATACTCAGCCGTATCAAAATAGAAGAACTGAGCCGGTTGGGTGATGTACACTTGTCGCCGCTATATCCATTGTGTGATATTTCTCCGGAGGAAATTGAACAACAGGCTGCGACTTGGGCAGAAAGATTAAAGCCGCTCCGGACTTGAATGAAGAGGAACGTAGAAATCTGATTGGGTTGCTCGGTGGATTCATTTCACATCGAATCAAAACTTTGTCCAAAGATATTCTCACTAAAATCTCGGAGGTCTTGTCATGGAAGATACATTGGTTGGTCGAGAAATTATGCGAGATAGAACCCATCAAATTCTCCTAAAGCAAATCTCTGCCCGCTTTGGGTATGTTCCGGAGGACATCCGGAAAAAAATTCAGGCAATCAATGAAATTGAAGATTTGGATCGGATCGCAACGGCATTGTTCGCGATTCAAAGTGTTGACGATCTGAAGAATTTGGTCAACTAAAAGACGAGCCAGGAAGTCGGGGCAAGCGTTCCAAGCGCATGCCCCGATTTTTCCGATCTATTTTCCGGTTGGCCTGGCGCGCAAAGCTTGACAAATTGCACTGCTCTCAACCCTCGAGGGGTCGGCTTCGACGCGCTGCATTAAACTTCCCCTCACACGCTTGGCCCGCAATAGCATTTTTAGGGTGAAAAAATGATCGGCCAAACCATTTCCCACTACAAAATCCTCAAAAAGCTCGGCGGCGGAGGCATGGGTGTCGTCTACAAAGCCGAAGACGCGAAGCTCAAACGCCACGTTGCGCTCAAGTTCCTGCCCTTCGATTTGACCCGCGACGACGAGGCCAAAGAACGCTTTGTCCACGAAGCACAAGCCGCGTCTGCTCTTGACCATCCCAACATTTGCACCATCTATGAAATTGATGAATCTCAAGATGGGCAGATGTTTATTGCCATGGCCTACTACGAGGGCGAAACGTTGAAAAAGCGAGTGGCCAGTGGTCAGTTATCAGTGACCAGTTCGATTGATATTGCGGTGCAAATTGCGCAAGGCTTGGCGCGAGCGCATGAGGCGGGCATTACCCACCGCGACATCAAGCCGGCGAATGTCATGATCACGACACGGGGCGAGGTGAAAATCGTCGACTTCGGTCTCGCCAAGTTGGCCGGACGGACGAAGCTCACCAAGAGCGGCGCGACGCTGGGCACGGTGGCCTACATGTCGCCGTAGCAGGCGCAAGGTGTGGAGGCCGATCAGCGCAGCGACATTTGGTCGCTCGGTGTGGTGATGTATGAAATGCTCACCGGACAATTGCCTTTTAACGGTGAATATGATATGGCTGTGATGTATGCGATTGTGAATACCGAGCCGAAACCAATCAGAGCCTTACGGCCCAACGTACCATTCGAATTGGAGCAAATTGTCAACTATGCCACTTTGAAGAAAATAGATAATCGATACCAGACAGTGTCGGATATGCTTTCAGAATTACAAAAACTTAAGCCGGAATCAGGTCAAAAAGTACAAACCATCTCTGTTCTGAGAAAATCATCGACTGCTAAATGGATTTTATGGTTTTTGGGAGCGGCTTTGAGCGTAGCCATTGTGTTGTGGCTATTCTTTCGTTTCTTGGTCATAAATAACAAAGCATCTATCTCCGCAAATAAAATGCTGATCGTATTGCCTTTCGAAAATATAGGTCCAGCCGAGCAAGAGTATTTCGCCGATGGCGTTACTGAAGAAATTATGTCCCGACTTGCCGGTATTCAAGATCTGCGTGTAATAGCTCGTAAGACTTCTATCCAGTATAAGAGTTCAAAAAAGAGTATAAAACAAATCGGCGGGGAATTGAATGTGGATTATATACTCGAGGGCACCGTCCGATGGGAGAAATTGCCTACAGGCGAAAGCCGAATTCGAGTTACTCCCCAGCTTATCAGCGTTTCTGATGAAACCCAAATCTGGTCCGATCGCTATGATGAAGCATTGGCTGAAATATTTCAAGTTCAATCTAGTGTTGCAGAACGTGTTGCAAACGCCTTAAATATCAGGTTGCTTGAATCTGAACGTCTTTCTTTAGCAATCAAGCCCACTCAAAATCTGGAAGCCTATGACTTCTTTTTGCAAGGCATTGCGTATGTAAGAAAGGCAGATTTTGAAAGCGCTCAAAAAATGTATGAGAAGGCAATTGAATTAGATCCTCGATTTGCTTTTGCTTATGCAACTCTTTCAGTCTTCCATACTCAAATGTTTTGGTATTATCGTGATCGTACACAGGAACGGCTTATTAAAGCAAAAGCGGCCGTAGATATGGCATTGAACCTTCAACCTGAATTACCAGACGCACATTTAGCGTTGGGGATTTACTACTATCAGGGACTACTGGATTATGATCGTGCCATGCGAGAATTCATTCTGGTTAAACAAAGGCAACCTAATAACGCCGATGTTTGGGCCTGGATTGGTTATATTCATCGACGTCGAGGCCAATTTCAACAAGCAGCAATCAATCTAAAGAAAGCAGTGGAACTTGACCCACTTTCATCTGATGAAATCGAAAATCTTGCCTGGACATACCGAGTCATCCATGATTATCAAGAGGCAATTCACTACTTTGACCGAGCGATAGTGCTTCGACCTAATCGATTCGATTATTATTTGGACAAGGCCTTGATCTATATTAGTTGGACGGGAGATAAGTCTGCTGCGTGGGCGGTTTTACAGTCAGGAATGGCGAATAAACCCGCTCAATGGGGGCTTCAACGAATTATTCCGAGGCGTCAATGGTGGATACTTAGAATTTTGAATGACGATTACCCGGCTTTGCGAGAATTACCCTCGCTAGAATTCTTTGGGCCTGATACGCTGTCTTACTATCTATTCAAAGCTGAACTGAATAAACGAAAGTATAACGAGCATTTGAGCAAAGTTTATTACGATTCAGTTCGCACAATCTTGGAAAAAAAGATAAAGACGCAATACGATGAGGCTCGCTTTCACAGTTTGTTCGGTGTGGCATACGCCGGTTTGGATCGCAAAGTCGAAGCGAAAAATGAAAGTGAAATAGCAGAGCAAATGCTGCCGATTTCAAAAGATAGTTTTGGGGGGCGTGAAGTGGTGGAAAACACGGCTTGGACTTATATGCTAACCGGAGATCACGATGAGGCTATAAATCGCATCGAACTTCTTCTTTCCATGCCTGGCATTTTGTCCGTACCGTTACTTCGAGTTGATCCACTTTGGAATCCACTTCGCGAAAATGCACGTTTTAAGAGACTTTTAGAAAAAAGAAATTAGTTGGGGCATGTCAATACCACGGGAATAGAGACGATTGTATTGGAAAATTAGTGATTAACGATAATTGTTCAGCAAAGTAATGACAGATGTCTTACTTCGACTATATTCCATTACAATTCAGCTAATTTGTACGAGCAAAAAGGCCTGACCGCCAAGGCGATGGTGCGGTATGAACATTTTCTCAACGTTTGGAAGAATGCCGATCCGGATTGGCCGGAGCTGAAAGACGCCAAAGCTAGGCTGGCGAGGTTGAAAGGGAAGGTTGAGAAATGATCAGCCAAGTCGGTTTGTGGGTTGCTATGTATGGTTGTGTACACGTACAGCCGCATTTTCAATTTGCAATTGTGCATTGAATTGCTTATTTTTTCAATATACACAAAGGGAGTATCATGACTGCCGGACGACGATGGATAGTTCGCGACCGCTATGGCAATGAGATTTATCTTACAGATGAGCGGTGGGAACATATTATCGAACCGATCAATCATCCGGAAATGTCGGACTATGAAGAACAACTAAAGGAAACAATTCGGATGGGCACAAGAAAACAGGATGTGCTCAACCCGCGAAAGTATCGATACCTCAAGGCATTTGATCGTTTGGCAGAATATAACACACACATTATGGCAATCGTATTATTCGGATTTAGCGTGGATGAAACGGGACACCCCGTCTCCAATAATTACATTACGACTGCATTTCAGAAAGAAATCGGGTAAAAATATGGCAGCCCCCATTTTTAACTACGACGAGACAAGCGATACACTTTATGTCTCATTTTCACCAGGTGAAAAAGCAACGGGCATTGAATTAAATGATCATATCCTGTTGCGAATAAACAAAACCGAGCGCAGGGCCGTTGGACTCACCTTCTTCGAATACTCGCTTCTGGCCCAACGCACCGAAGTCGGCCCGCGCAGTTTTCCGCTTACCGGTCTGCTGCAGCTTTCCGCCGAGCTCCGCGAGATGGTGCTTGACATCACCTTGCGCCCACCTGTGAGCGATATTCTCACTCTGTCTGCCTATACTCCCTCGCCGGTAGAAACGATTCTGATCACCTCATTGCAGCCGCTTCCGGCCGCAGCGGCGTGAAGAATAACTCTTCAATGCCGTCACCAAATCGTAGGCGATAAGGATTTGATGTAGTCTCATCATCTTGTAGAAATTGGCGGGAAGAAGCGCCCCCAAGTCGCGCCACGAAGTTCTGAAGTTGGTTTTAACGCAACCGCAACTGGTACTCGCTGATTTTTCGCGAGAGGGTGGAGCGAGGCAGACCAAGCTCGCGAGCGAGGTCTTCTTGGGATGACAAGGGATTCTTGATGAGCGCACGAAAGATAATCTGCTTCTCGATGTGAGCAAGAAAATCGGGAAGTGAGAAATGGGGGCTCGCGTCATTCTCAAAATTGATAATCGCTTTGTAAGCCTCGACTTCGCGATCGACGATTTTTTTCAGATCGCTGAAGCCGGTCATTTTGGTGAGAAAAGCCTTAGCCCCTTTTCGCAAGAAAAGCTCTTTTTCCTCATCCGAAATTGGGTAACCGGTCATCGTCACCACGGGAATGAACCGCCAATCCAGGTGATTGTCGTCGCTCAACAGACGATCGAAAAACTGCATGCCGTTCATATCGGGCAGCCGATAGTCGAGCACGATCAGGTGAACTTTGTAGTTCGTCAGCACGGCAAAGCCTTCTTCGGCGCTGGCGGCCATCAACGTTTCATAGCCGGCGCTGCGAAAGACCACGGCCAGGTTTTGCTGGAAGCTCACGTTGTCCTCGACCAACAAAATTGTTCCCTTCGGATGTAGAATCATAATGCTCCTCCAAGTGTCCTATGGAATTTGAGGTGAAAAAATTTGCTTCGTCACCCGGAATTGTTTTCCTTAAAATAAGTACATATAAAAAGCCAAACCCCGATTTTCCTTCAGTTGTTGAAACCAATCGGGTGGCGACTTTAGCTTTTAAGGTGCAAAATCGGGGTTTTTCATCAACACCATCTCACGCATAAAATAAAATTCTACATTTTTCATTACAGAAAGCATGCCAGAGAAGATGGCGATTTTCAGCCAGGACGAGGAGTTTTAAAAAACAAGCGTTTGCCGTAATTGGGCGCAACGGCGTCGTGTGGTAATCGGCCTATTTGTTGCGAATTGAGACATTGACGCTCAAGTATAGGCGGTTCAAAAATGAGCAATTTTTAAAGAAAAACTTTTGAGCTTTATCCGTGTGGTTTTTGATCCGTGTGGTAATAGCTTGTGTTACTCTTCAAAAGTAAGTGGCCATTCCAAACGTGATCCCCGCACCGTCAACCCGCGTGTTGACGCGATCCCAAACGTAATCGCGGCGATAATCCAGTTTAAAAACCGTATCCGGAATCGGCCGGAAATTCAATCCGATGGTCAAACGGTTGTGCGCGTCGCCTTCGAGGTCGCTATCGAAATCGACCGCATCGAAACGTGCCACCGCCGTGAAATAGGATTGCGGCAAAAGCTTGAACAGCCGGCGGCCAAATTGATAACCGATCTGGCCGTAAGCGCCGCGCTGCGCGGTGGCATAAATTCCTTGCAATGATGCCGGCACCTGCACTTTCGCGTGCGCCGCTTCCCCGCGCACATTCAAGCCGCGCCATTCCCACTCGCCATCGAGCGCCAAAATCGTCAACCGGCGCTTGTCGTCGATTTGCAAACCATCGGCTTCAAACTGATTGTAATAGCCGTTGTGAAAAGAGAAACCAGCATCAAGATTGCGCCAATGACCGGCTAAGCGCCCAACGAACGCGGGCCGATTGTTATTGTCCTCACCGAGGCTCGATTTGCCGGCGGGAATGCGCGTCAGCGGGCTGCGTGTGATTAAACCGTCGTTGTAACCATTCACCGCATACAATTCGTAAGTCAAGCGGAGACGATTGCTCGGATAGAGCGCGCCGAAAATTCCCATGCCGGGCTCGGAGAGTGTGACGCCGATGATATCGGTGCTCACCAGCGGCCGCTCGTTGACTTCGTTGCGCGGGCTGTCGTGGGTCAAATTGAATTTGCTGAGCGGCGAGAGCAAAATGCCGCCGCGCAGCGCCAGCGCCTCGCTGATGCTGAAATCGAGCACCGCGGTTTCGATTTTGATCTCTTCGCCGCCTTCTTCAAATTCGATTTCGGTGAAAAAATTCACCCGGTCGCCCAGCGTCGAATAAGCGAAGAGATTCATCCGCCGCGGCTCAAACGTGACTTCTTCCGTCACGCCGGCATTGCGCTCGTAGATAAACAACGTTTCCACGTAACCACCGATGCTGGTGCGGCCGGCAAGGCGCGTGATGAACGGTTTGTCGCCGATGCCGCCGGCCACCAGCGGTTTTTGCTGCGGTTTGGTTTGTGCGGTATCCGGCGCGTTGCTTTGCGCCAGCGCGAGGGTGGAGAAAGCTGAAAAAAATAGTATGAGTTTCAAAATTCGCATGGTTGCTCCTCAGTATCGCAAAGAATAGGATCTCAGTATTTTGTGTTCGTTATCTTTTACGAAAAGGACCATTTTATTTTCCGCAACGGCGCTTTCGTATTGTTCTTTATTGTTTAAATATAACAAACTTTTCGTTATTGTCACGTAATTTTTAACCTCATCGCCGCTTTGTCCGCATCCATAGCTAGGCAAACCACCTGTACTTCTTTGGGTGAATAATGCGGCGGAATCTTGCGCTCCTCGATGCCTTCAATGCCGGAAGGGGGAACATAAAGCCGCAAATCCAAATCGTCAATTTGCAAAATGATGCGAGGATTGTAGCCCTGGCTGCGGCCGATGCGCGCGGTGTAGGTCTCGCCGAGATGCTGCGAGAGATAAACGCACTTCCAATATAAATCCGCGCGCGATTCGAGGCGCTGAAGGCGGCGCGTCATGTCTTCGATAGACAACGCGCGCGCCCACAGATCCGTTTGCGAGTAATGTGGTTTGCCGGTTTGCAAGAAAGAGACGATCTGTCGCTGCATCACCAGGTCGCTGTAACGCCGCAGAGGAGAAGTGATTTGCGTATAGCCATCAACGCCGAGATCGCGATGCGGGGCGCGCTCGGGCTTGAGCTGAGCGCGAACGTGCGACTTTGGCGCGCCATCCTCATCTTCGCGCTCGGGTGCGATTGATTCCTGCACGCGGTAAATGCACGGCAAATTATTTTCATGGCAAAATTGCGCTGCGGCCTGATTGGCCGCGATCATCCATTCCGCCACCATTTTATGTGGGATGCTATCGCGCGCAACCCGGCGTAAATGCACGATGCCGTCCGCGCCGACTCTCACGTCGACCTCATCGCGATTGAAAATCTTGGCGCCATTGTCGATCCGGCGATTTTCCAACTGGACGGCGGCGTTGGCCCAGACTTGCAGCGCCGCAGCAAAATCCGACGGCCACTTTCCATTGGCGCCTTCCTTGAATGCCATCACACTGGAACCATCTTTTGCAAGCTGATCCCAAGAAGCCTCCATTAACGAGGCCTCGATGCTCTCGTAATCGGTGTTGAGCCCGATCGTGATTCGTTCACAGACGACACGGGAAAGGCGGGGGGGATGATCGGCAGCTATTGCGAAGTAAAAAGACAATACCGGTCTTTCGCCACCCGTATTCAAACTTCCCAAGCCATCGGAAATATCCGCCGGCAACATGGGCACTTTGCGATGCGGCAAATACGCACTGGCGCCTACGTCATAAGCCCATGCGTCAAAGAGAGTTCCCTTCGGCACCAGAATCTCCAGCAGCGGCGTGTGTACGCCGATTTCGACACCGGTTTCAGTTCGGCGAAAACTCAACGCATCGTCGCGATCCGTGGTTTCGGGATTGTCGATGGTGACGACGAAATCTGGATTTCCCGCCGAGCCGGGATCTTCGCTGCGCTTCGACTGCTCACTGATTACTGGCTTCTGTTCACTGATCACTGATAACTGATTACTAATTACTGGCATTTGCAAGCGCCGATAATGCCGCCGCAGCACCGGCTCGGAAAAAATGAAGACGTCGGCATCCGGCGGCACGCGCCCGATTTTTTTCAGCCAATCAAACAGCAAATGACGCGCGTCGCGATAGCCGGTGAGCGTGTTGAGCGAGTGCAGATGCAGAACGAATTCTTTGCGCCAGGTTTCCGGATAACGGCGGCGTTGCTCCAATGTGGCAAGCGCCAATCGCGCCAATTTTTTGCCGAGCGGATGCGCGTCGATTTCGGCAGCGCTCCAATTTTTCTGCAACGCTTCAGTCATCGTGGCGCGAAGTGTTTCAAAAAGCTGCTGGCGGTCATGCTCGCTGCGGCGCTGGCGGCGCACCGGCGCCGGCGGCCGATACAGCGCTTTTTCTCCGGAGAGGGTAAAGCGGTTGTCGCGCTGCAGCGCGAAAAACATGGCGGCTTCTTGTTGGCCTTCCGGATTTTTGCCAAAATACTCTTCGGCAATGGCGCTGACGGCAATGCCCGAGCCTTTGTGCCATTCCGGATGCGCCTCCAACAGCAACGCAAGGTCGATCTCCGCGACCGCCTGCTCGATTTGTTGTTGCTTCGCCGCCAAACCATTGGCCGTCGCGCCGAGATTGAGCAGCAAGTCACGCAACTTAATGCGATGCCGGCTGCCGCCAATATCTTGAATCTGAACCTCTTCCTGCGCCGCGACCGGATCGGCGCTCACTTCGCCAAGCCGCACTTTGCCATTGCGAGCGACAAACAGCACGATGCTGCCGCGCCGCGGACGGTTTTGTAGAAGGTCGAGTTTTTTGGACATGGCAAAAATGTTGGCCGGTTTGTCCGTTAGCCGGTTAATAGTCAGTGCTGATCCGTCACAAAAATCTTATTCGTTGAATATACCACAAATTTAGCATGGAGTCAAATCAATCTTGACTATGAAGCCGAATCTGTTTATATTGACACACAAGTATTATTCAAATTTTTTGGGTTCCAACTATGTCAACAACAGCAGCGCAGGCAAAACAGCCGTTTTATTCTTACCCGGAAGAATTTCTTCCAGAATCGGATGGGAAGCCTATGGCCGAAACGGACGCCCACCGCGACCAAATGGTGGATTTACTCGACGCTCTTAAAGAGCATTTCCGCGACGACCTGCAGATTTACGTCAGCGGCAACATCTTCATTTACTATCTGGACGAAGACAACGTTCGCCAGTCGATTTCGCCGGATATTTTTGTGGTGAAAGGCGTTGAGAAAAAAACGCGGCGCATTTATCTTTTGGAAGAGGAAGGCAAAGCCCCGGATATGGTTATCGAGCTGACCTCTGCCGGCACTAAATTAGAAGACTTGAATACCAAACGCCTGGTTTACGCCAGCTTGGGCGTGCGTGAGTATTTTCTTTTCGATCCCTATGGCGAGGCGCTGCGACCGACCTTGCGAGGATTCCTCCTCGAAAACGGCCAGTATCTTCCGATGATGGGAAATCGTCTCAGCAGCGAAGTGTTGGAAATGGACTTGCGATTGGACGAAGGGCGGTTGCGTTTGTATGATCGCAAAACCGGCGAGCGCTTGCGCAATCACCAAGAGTCTGAAGCCGAGCGCCGCGCCGAAGCGGCGGCGCGAAAAGCGGCAGAAGCGGCACAGCAAGCAGCGGAAGAAAAAGCCGCGCAAGAATTGACCGTTCGGCAAACAGCGGAAGCAGAATTGGCGCGTTTGCGGGAAGAGTTAGCCAAGCTCAGTGAGAATAAATCTTGACTCGTGATGTCAAGCCAATTTTGCCAGCACAATCAAAGCGAAAGGACAGCTACTCATGGCAGCCGTTGTTGAACAATTTTTCACTTTATCAGAAAGCCGTTTTAGTGATTACGCCGAATGAGCAATATTGGGTTCACGACACGCTCACATGCCCCGAGGTGCTGCCTGGATTCAGCATAAACGTGCAGGACATTTTCAATTGGCCGGCGGCTGCCGCGAAGACGGCGGAATGAAATAAAAATCAAGGATCAAGCATCCGGCCTCACTCATCCCCAAAACTCGTTCCCACCGACTTTGCCGCCAACACCATCTGATGATCCGGCGGCACCAGTTTCTGCCGTGAAATGGCATCTTTAATCGCCACCGGCACGACTTCACTTCCACGCAGCGCGACCATCATGCCGTATTTTTGTTCAGCGGCCAACTTGCAGGCGAGCACACCAAATTTCGTCGCGAGGAGGCGATCAAACGGCGTTGGGCTGCCGCCGCGCTGCAAGTGGCCGAGCACCGTCACACGCGTTTCAAGCTCGGTTTGCTCCGTGATGGTTTTAGCGACAAATTCGCCGACGCCGCCGAGTTGTTTGGCGTCGGTGCGTTTCACATCATACTGTTTGACGATTTCTCCAATCTCGGGACACTTTGCGCCTTCGGCTACACAAATGATACTGAATCGCTTGCCGTGCGTGCTGCGTTCGAGCACCTTGCGGCAAATCGGCTCCCACTTGAAACAAATCTCCGGAATAAGAATAATATCGGCGCCGCCGGCCAATCCGGCAGAAAGCGCAATCCAACCCGCATAGCGCCCCATCACCTCGATGACCATAACGCGATGATGCGACGACGCGGTGGTGTGCAAGCGGTCAATCGCTTCGGTGGCAATATAAACTGCGGAGTCGTGTCCGAAAGTCATATCCGTGGCTTCGAGATCGTTGTCAATGGTCTTCGGCACGCCGATGATATTGGCGCCAAGCTCGGCGAGCTTGTGAGAGATATTCATCGTGCCATCACCGCCCACCGCCACCAGCGTATCGAGCGCCCAACGCCTGTAGTTTCTGATGGCTTTTTGCGAGGCATCTACGATAACGGTTTTGCCGTCCGGCCCTTCGGTGGGATAGTGCCACGGGTCGCCCTTGTTCGAAGTGCCGAGGATGGTGCCGCCTTGATTGATGATGCCCGACACTTTTGAGTTCGAAAGCTCGTGCATACGGCCCTCGACAAGGCCCTCGAATCCGTCTTCGATGCCGATCACGGTGGCGCCGTAATCATTCATCGCGGTTTTGGCGACGGCGCGAATAACTGCATTCAATCCTGGGCAATCACCGCCGCCGGTGAGAATGCCGATGCGTCCGAGAGATTTTTCTGGCATGACTTTTCCTTAAAAACATAGTTTATACCAATGCTAATCCCGCGAGCAGGACAGCCAAAAGGTTTCCACGAGGGATTAAAAAACACGGATGAATAAATTTGCCTCTATTCAAATTTGCAGCCTGGCGAAATCAAAAGCAAGATAAAATTTGGCCATATTGAATTTTCCCTTGACTCTCAGGCGAATTTTTGTTATCATTTACCCTTGATTTTCTTTAGAGGTCTCAATGCACAAAGCGCCGTAGAGGTGAGGCCTCGTTTTGAGACCAACTACTACAGATGTCATGCTGGAAGCATCTTTTTTGTTGTCAAAAATTGCGCTAGGTTGAAAAAAGATTCCTCCTAAATGACAAGATTGAGGCGCTGCCTGTCTCAGTATTCTAATTCTGCCGAATTTAAGGAAACGAACCTCATTCGGAGGAGGAGACGAGATGTTTTTTGATTTTGCCACGGCTTTTATTTTTATCATTGTGGGTGCCGCCTTCGTCGGCATCAATTTGCTGATTTCCCGCTTGCTCCAGCCGCGCCATCCTTCCGCCGTCAAGCTTTCAACCTATGAATGCGGGGAGCTGCCGGTCGGCCAATCCTGGATTCAATTCAACAACCGTTTTTACGTCATCGCTCTGGTGTTTCTCATTTTCGATGTGGAAATCGTTTTTCTTTTCCCGTGGGCAGTCGTGTTCAAAAGCCTCGGCTTGTTTGCGTTTGTCGAAGCGCTCGTTTTTGTCGCCATCCTGCTGGTAGGTTTGGCCTATGTGTGGCGCAAGGGCGACCTTGAATGGGACAAGCCGCAAACCGGCAAATACGCCCGCGAGTCCGCACCGGAATTTTTCGAGGAAGTGCCGGCAACGACTTCACCTGAAATACGGGAGCGGATAATGGCGAGCGAAACGGCTTAGCTTGGTGCAAAAAGAAAACAGCAAAAAGCAAACGGCAAATAGATCCGGACGATTCGGCAAATCCGGATACCAACATAAAAGATTTTTTGTTACAAGATTCGTGTTGCAAGTTTTGAATCGAGGAGGATTCGGATGCAAGAATTGATTGCGACGCTGCACAGCCAAACCTTTTTGTCCAGTCTTTCGCCGGCGGTGTTGACGCTTATTTTTATGATACTCGGCGGAGCGCTTTTTGCGACGGTGATGGCGGTCAATGCATTGGTCGCCATTTACGCCGAGCGCAAAGTCTCCGCGTGGATGCAAGATCGCCTCGGCCCAATGGAAGTCGGGCCGCACGGGCTTTTACAAACCCTCGCGGACGCCGTCAAATTGTTATTGAAGGAAGACATCGTTCCAGCCGCGGCGGATAAACGTTTGCACTGGTTCGCGCCGTTTCTTGTTTTTGCCGCGCCGTGCGCCGCTTTTGCTGCCTTGCCTTACGCGCGCGATTTTGTCTTCGCCAATTTCGACATCGGCGTATTTTATGTCGCCTCGATCACCTCACTTTCGGTGATCGCCATTCTCCTCGCCGGCTGGGCCTCCAATAATAAATGGGCGTTGCTGGGCGGCATGCGCGCCGCGGCGCAAATCGTGAGTTATGAAATCCCTGCCGGCCTGGCCATTATCGTCGTCGTCATGCAAGTC
>JBOHQZ010000067.1:0-14173 GCA_050732275.1 bacterium | reverse complement strand
TCTGGCTTTGCCGGCGGGGCAGAAATTTGCCGTTGGCACACACCAGATTGTCATCGTGATTTTCTCGGTAAACTCAAATCCTTCTACGACCTCAACGATGATCAGCTTCGGAGATCAGCCGATTGCGCGCGAGATGGTGGATGTGAGTGCCAACGCTTTGTCGACAATCTGGACGCCTGGAACGATTATGATTGAAAACACAACGTCAGTCAAGGAACTCGCCAACGGCATGCCAACATCGTTTGAGCTGGAACAGAATTATCCCAATCCGTCGAACCCTTCCACGACCATTGCGTTTACGATTCCTCGTTCCTGCGTGGTCACCCTGAAGGTGTTCAATGCGAAAGGCGAAGAAATCACAACTTTGGTGGCCGAGCAGCTTTCTCCTGGAAGATATCAGAGGCAATGGAACGCCAGCGGCTTTGCCAGCGGATTGTATTTCTATCGCTTGCAGGCGGGTGAATTTGTCCGGACGCAAAAGCTTATTGTGCTCAAATAAATTGCCGGCTGCAATAAAGCCGAAGACGAATTCACCGTTATGATCTTCGAGGGCGTTTGGAAAGTCACTGACCGGTCACTCTTTACGCACAAAATGTGTCACACTTCAACCACTTTAAGTGACCGGTCAGTCTCATTTTTGTACTTTTCAAACACTCTCTAAGAGCAAAGGAGTGATTCCGGTAGCCATATTGACTACCGGCACTTTTGACGCGACCACTGTGGATCCCCTCCGTGTCAAGTTTGGACCAAATGGGGCCGTGGAAGCGCACGGACGAGGCCATCTTGAAGATGTTGATGGGGATGGCGATCTTGATCTTGTACTCCACTTCAAAACACAAGAGACGGGTATTCAATGTGGAGACACTTCCGCCGCCCTTACTGGAAAGACCTTTGGAGGACAGGCTATCACTGGGTCCGATTCCATCAATACCGTGGGATGTAAATAAGAGACCTCCATTAAAACAGCGGCGTGCAGCACGCTGTTACGTTAGTTTTCGTAGTCTCGACCCCTTGTGGGTCGCTGCTGGGATAGCAAAGATTAGTATTTAAACAGCCGCCCACAAGGGACGGGACTACAAAATTTATGGTCAAAATGCAATAGGTAAGTTGTGAAACTATTTTTATCAGCTTCGCACCGGCAATTTTGTTGAAACAAAGAAACTCGTTTTGACTTTTCAAGGCGGCCCCGGCCGCCTTGACGTTTTAAAGATTTTGGCATTGAGATTTGTAGCTGTCAGCAGCCTTGCGATGAAACGGTGGGCTGAAAAATTCCTTTGAAAAAGGGATTGACTTTTCCTTGACATTGCCAAAAAATTTCTGCATTTTTGTCCCACCATTTCATAGAACGTTTCACAAAACAAAAACCGACGAGGAGGAAGGGCATGGAAAGACAGCATAAAACCAAATGGGTTGCTGCAGCACTTTTTCTCATTTTCCCACCGTTTGCTTTTGCTCAGACGACGGAGAAAGATCATGCGTCCAAGCCGCGCGCGCTCGAAACACAGTTCGATTCGTACATGAACCGTGACAACCTGCGGAACTGGATGAAGCGCCTGTCAGCGCGGCCGCATCACGTCGGCTCGGCTTACGGCAAGGAAAACGCCGAGTTCATCACGGCGCAGTTCAAATCATGGGGGTATGAAACCGAAATCGAAACCTTTCACGTGCTCTTTCCGACGCCAAAGACGCGCGTGCTCGAAATGATCGCGCCGGTGAAATTCATGCCGTCACTCTCCGAGCCGGCGCTAAAAGAAGATGCTACTTCGAGTCAAACAAACGAGCAGCTTCCCATCTACAACGCTTATTCGGTTGACGGTGACGTGACCGGTGAACTGGTCTATGTCAATTACGGCATCCCGCGAGATTACGAGGAACTCGAGTTACGCGGCATCGACGTCAAAGGCAAAATCGTCATCGCGCGCTACGGCGGCTCGTGGCGCGGCATCAAGCCAAAGGTTGCGGCGGAGCATGGCGCCATCGGTTGCCTCATCTATTCCGATCCGCGCGACGACGGCTATTTTCAAGGCGATGTTTATCCGCAGGGCGCCTATCGCAATGAGCGTGGGGCGCAGCGTGGGTCCGTCGCGGACATGCCGCTTTATCCCGGCGACCCGCTTACGCCATCAATCGGTGCCACCAAAGACGCGAAGCGACTGCCAATTAAAGAAGCGCCGACGCTGACAAAGATTCCGGTGATGCCGATTTCTTATAGCGATGCGAAGCCACTGCTGCAAGCGCTCGGCGGTCCGATCGCGCCGGAGTCTTGGCGCGGTGCGCTTCCTATTACATACCATTTCGGCCCCGGGCCGACCAAAGTTCGCCTCAAGCTCGAGTTTAATTGGAATATCGCGCCGGCTTATGACGTAATTGCCAGGATGAAAGGAAGCGATTATCCGGACGAATGGATCATTCGTGGCAATCATCACGATGCGTGGGTGAACGGCGCGGATGATCCTATCAGTGGCATGGTGGCGACGATGGAGGAGGCGCGCTCTATTGGTGAGCTGGTGAAAACCGGATGGAAGCCGAAGCGAACGATTATTTATTGCGCGTGGGACGCTGAAGAACCGGGACTGCTCGGCTCCACCGAGTGGGCGGAAGCGCATGCGGATGAGCTGAAAAGCAAGGCGGTGATTTATATCAATTCCGATTCGAATGGCCGCGGCTTTTTGGGCATGGGCGGCTCGCACACACTGGAAAAATTCATCAATCAAGTTGCCCGCGATGTCGTCGATCCACAAAAACAAATCAGCGTCGCGGATCGCGCTCGCGCTTTGCGCATTGTGCGCGGCAGTCCGGAAGATCGCAAGGAAGCGCGTGATCGTAATGATCTGCGCATCTATGCGCTCGGCTCCGGCTCCGATTATACGCCGTTTCTGCAACATCTTGGCATTGCCTCGCTCAATCTCGGTTACGGCGGCGAAGACGGCGGTGGGTCTTATCATTCGGTTTACGATTCCTTCGCCCACTACACCCGTTTCGGCGATCCCGATTTCCATTACGGCGTCGCGCTCGCGCAAACTGCCGGCCGCGCCGTGCTCCGTCTCGCCGAGGCTGAGGTGCTGCCGTTCGAGTTTACTAATTTTGCCGAAACCGTGGCGAAGTATGCCAAGGAAGTGACGAAGCTGGCGGACGACATGCGCGAGGAAACGGAAGAAAAAAATCAACGGATCAAAGACAAAACTTTTGAGGCCGTCGCCGATCCCAAACAAGCTTATGTTGCCCCCAAGTCCATGGCGCCGGTGCCGTTTCTCAATTTTGCCCCATTACAAAACGCCGTCAGCCGCTTGCAACAAAGCGGGCGCAGTTATGATCGTGCCATGACCGAGCTTACCGCGAACAGCAAGCTGATGCCGGTTGCGCAGAAGAAAGCAGTGAATGCGATTTTGATGAAAACGGAACGCGCGCTGACCCGCAGTGAGGGGCTGCCGCGGCGGCCGTGGTTTGTTCATCAAATTTATGCGCCCGGATTTTACACCGGCTACGGCGTGAAAACCCTGCCGGCGGTGCGCGAAGCGATCGAGCAAAGAAATTGGCCAGAGGCGGCGGAACAAATAGAAATTGTGGCGAGAGTTATCGAAGGCTTTGCCAATGAAATCGATCGCGCTGCGGCCGCCGTCACGGCTGCGACAAATTAGATTATGCGTATGAGTTTAGCGGTCTGAACCGGAGTACAATGCTTTAGCATTGCCCCGCTAAGAGCGGGGCACTCCGAGTTCACTCGGGTAAATTTATACGATTATGCAAAGATCAACGCTAAAACTTTTCATTCTGCTATCAGCGCTCGGCGCGGTTGAAAGCTCGAACTCTCAAATCGCGCCGCCCGCCTTCGAGCATATTTCTTTGGAGCACGGCCTTTCGCAAGCGACGGTTTATGCGATTTTACAGGACGGCCGCGGCTTTATGTGGTTCGGCACGCAAGACGGCTTGAGCCGCTTCGACGGCTACAACTTCGTGGTTTATCGGCATTCACAAACCGACTCCAATTCGCTTCCGGATAACTGGATTAGGTGCTTGTACGAAGATCGCTTCAAGCCGGGCGTGCTATGGATCGGCACGCAAAATGGGCTGAGTCGTTTTGATTACGTCAGCAATAGGTTTACTACATTCAAACACGATCCACAGGATGGCAACAGCCTGAGCCACAATTACGTCAAAGCAATTTGCCAGGATCGCGCCGGCCGGCTCTGGATCGGCACCGAAGGCGGCGGTTTGAATCGGCTCGATCATCCAGATTCTCTTTCAACAAAACACAATGGAAAATCGGGGCCGTTCACCCGCTATCAACACGATCCAAAAAATCCGCAGAGCCTGAGCCACAATCGAGTCAGTGCGATTATTGAAGATGCTGACGGCCGGTTGTGGATCGGTATGCTTGGCGGCGGCCTCGATTGTCTCGATCCCCGCACCGGGAATTTTACGCATTATCAGACTGACCCGAAAAATACAAATAGCCTCGGCTCCAATCACGTGGTGTGTCTCTACGCCGATCCCATTCGACAAGAAACCCTTTGGATTGGCACGTACGGCGGCGGTTTGAATCGCTTCGATTTGAAAAGCAAAACGTTTTCCAAATTCGAGCACGACTCCGAAAATCCCAACACCCTCAGCGACAACCGCGTCTTCAATATTTGCAGCGAGGCGAGCGGCGCGTTGTGGATTGGGACCTTTGCCGGCGGCTTGAATCACTGCGATCCCGAAAAAAATGTTTTCACGCGCTTTCAAAACGACCCGCGCCAAACGCAAAGCCTGAGCGCCGATTTTGTCCGGGCGGTTTTTCGCGATCAATCCGGCAATCTTTGGATCGGCACTCACTTGGGCGGCTTGAACAAATTCGATCTCAAGCCCAAAAAATTTTGGCACTATCGCCATGACCCCCACCGGCCGGAAAGCTTGCAAAATGATTTTGTCAATGCTGTACACGAAAGTCCGGATAGGACGCTCTGGATCGGCACCAATATTGGGTTAGACAAGCTTGAACGCGACGGAAAAGCTTTTCAGCATCTTGCGCTGCTTCCACCGGAAACACAAAACGGCAAAATTTATGTTGCGGCAATTTGGCAGCAAGATGCCAACACCCTCTGGCTCGGAACGCTGGGCGAAGGCCTGCTCAAATATCAAATTGCGACCGGCGCCGTTAAGCAATTCAAGCACGATCCACAGAATTCCACGAGCCTCTCGGACAATCGCGTTAATGCCTTGCATCAAAGCCGGCGAGGAACCCTGTGGCTCGGCACATGGGGCGGTTTGAATGCTTTCGATCTTGCCAGCGAGACCCCTACGGGCGCAGCCTTTGCCAGCTTCCAGCCCGACCCACAAAATCCCCACAGCCTCAGCCACCAGGAAGTGTTGTGCATCAGCGATGACAGAAATGGCAACATCTGGATCGGCACCAACGGCGGCGGCTTGAATAAATTCGATCCGGTGACAAAACGATTCACTCACTTTGTACACGATCCACAAGATCCCCATAGTCTCAGCCATAATATCGTGACCGCCATTTTTGAAGATGCCAGCGGGAGCCTTTGGTTCGGCACGAGCGATGGGCTAAATCGCTTCGGTGCCGAACGCGAACAATTTATCCATTACCTGGAAGCGGATGGCTTGCCCAACGGTAAAATTTGCGGCATTCTCGGCGATGGCGATGGCAATCTTTGGATCAGCACCTGGGGCGGAATTTCGCGGTTCAATCCAACACTCCGGCAATTCCGCAACTATGACCGGGCGGATGGTTTGGGTGGACAATCCTTTCGGGATGGCGCAGCTTTTCGCTCGCCTGAGGGAGAGCTTTTCTTCGGCGGCATTCACGGATTGAATCGCTTTTATCCGCAAAATGTGCAAGACGATCTGCGCCCGCCGAGCGTCATCATCACCTCATTCAAAGTTTTCGACATGCCGGCCCAACTCGACACGGCCATAGCCGCCATTAAAACCATCAAGCTGTCGTATCGGGAGAATTTTTTTTCGTTCGAATTTGCAGCGCTGGATTACACGCGACCGCAGAAAAATCGCTACGCTTATAAAATGGATGGCTTTGATAAAAATTGGATTCAATCCGGCACGCGCCGGTACGCGAGCTACACCAATCTCGACGCCGGCACGTATCAATTTCGCGTGCGCGGCTCCAACCACGACGGTGTGTGGAACGAGCAAGGCGCGGCGGTGCGCCTCGTCATCACGCCGCCGTTTTGGAAAACCTGGTGGTTTCGGATTTTGGCAGCGGCGGCGATCATCGGCCTGCTCGCCTTGGTTTATCGCTACCGCGTGTCACAGCTTTTGGAAGTCGAGCGCTTGCGCGTGCGCATCGCCAGCGACTTGCATGATGACATTGGCGCTTCGCTGACAAAAATTTCCTTGCACTCCGAGCTGATTGAAGAAAGCTCCGAGCCTAACGAGATTCGCGATTCGCTGCGCAAAATCGGCGCAATGAGCCGCGAGCTGGTGACGACGATGAGCGACGTCGTGTGGTCGATCGACGCGCGCAACGACACCGTCGGTGATTTGGTCGATCGCATGCGGGATTTCGTTGTGGATATTTTATCGGCCAAAGGCGTCGTCGTCATGTTCGATCTAGCCGGCTTGGAAGTGCAAAAGAAATTGCCAGTCCATCTCCGGCAAAATATTTATTTGATTTTCAAAGAGGCGATCAACAACATCGCCAAGCATGCCGCCGCTTCGCGGGTCGAGGTACAGATCAAAAACGTCGAGGGCAAATTCTGCATGACCATTCGCGACGACGGCCAAGGCTGGCGCGAGAATGAATACGAAAAATCAACCGGCCACGGTTTGCGCAATATGAAAATGCGGGCGGTACGCATCGGCGGCCATTTGGATATTTCGAAAAACGACGGCTGCACGGTAAGCCTGACCGCGCCGGCGCTGCGATGAATCAGTGGCCAGTGTTCGGTTATCTGTATTCAGTAAACTGATCACTGATTACTGGCTACTGAATACTGGCTTTTGACAAAACTACATCTTCATGGGGTTTACAAATCACCGGCAAAAGCGTAGATTATGCCATGATCTCCGTAGCCATCATCGAAGACGACGAGGATATCCGCGAGGGTATCCAAAAATATCTGAATAAGCAGCCGGGCTTTTCGTGCCGTCTTGCCGAAGAGTCCGTGGAAGAGTTTTTATCGCATAAGCTCGAGGACGCAGCGCCCGACGTGATTCTCATGGACATCGGCCTGCCGGGCATGTCGGGCATCGACGGGATCAAGCTAATCAAACAAAAAGATCCCGGCATCGACATCGTCATGCTGACGATTTACCATGATTCGCACAAAATTTTTGAAGCCTTGCGCGCCGGCGCCTCGGGATATTTGCTGAAGAACACCCCCCTTGCTGAGATTAAAGAAGCCATTGAACAATTGCAAGGGGGCGGGGCGCCGATGTCCCCGCAAATCGCCCGCAAAGTCATCGAGCATTTCAATCCCGCCAACAAACCCGAGCCCGAATCCCCGCTCACCGCCAAAGAGAAAGAAATTGTCGTCGGCCTCGTCGATGGCTTGAGCTACAAAATGATCGGCGACCGCATGAACATTTCCGTCGAGACCGTGCGCTTTCACATCAAAAATATCTATCAAAAACTCCACGTTCATTCCAAAGCCGAAGTGATCACCAAATCGCTGCGCGGGGAGATTTGATTTTATAAATTGTAAAACGTAATGCTAATGAGCAGCCGGTTAAATTTTGCTTTTGTCTTGCTCGCGCTTCTCGCCGCTGTCTCCTCCTCTATTGGCCAAATACTTTCATTTCGGAATTATACTTCCAAAGACGGCCTCCTCGCCAATGGCATTCGGCCGCTTTTTCAAGATTCACGCGGGTATCTCTGGATTGGAACAGCGGAGGGCGTGAGCGTTTACGACGGCGCCGCTTTCACCAACTACAGAACCGGAGACGGGCTGTCGATGAATCATATCACGTGCATCACCGAAAGCCGCATTTCACCGGGCGCGATTTGGATTGGTACGCAAGGCGGCGGCATCAACACCTTTGCCAACGGCCGTTTTGCGGCCGTTCATCTGGATTCGACGGATGAATCCAAAATTGTTAATGCACTGATGGAGGACAGTTTTGGAACGATGTGGTGCGGAACCGCCGGCGGCGTGTACCAAATTCATGGCAATCGTGTTATGCCTTTCAAAACCGGGGGCGAATCTTTATCGGGAGTGGATGTCGTTGAAGCGGCGGATAGTACAGTGTGGATCGGTTTCGAACGAGTTGTCTATGTTTATTCACCCCAAAAGCAAAGCACAACCCGTATCGAGTTGTCGCTAAGTCAGAAGGGGAAGGTCCAATGCATGTTTGCCGATCGCGAGGGAAACGTATGGATTGGCACGCGCGACGGTTTGCTCCTGCAGTTTCGTGGAATGGCTTTAATCAGCCGGCGTCGCATTGCGGGCGATTATCTGTGGCAGATTTTCGATGATCCTTTCGGCAACCTTTGGATATGCTCCGAGTCGGGTATTTTGAAAATGGCCAAGCAGCAAGTCGCCAGTGGAAAGATCATTCGCTATACCGTTGAAAATGGTTTGCCCGAAAATAGAATCATCTCCGGTTGGCGTGATCGTGAAGGGAATTTCTGGTTTGGCACGCCGAGCAAAGGCCTTTGCAAATGGGCGAGCAAAAATCTCTTGACGTTTCCGATCGCATTGCTGCCCGGCAGTCACTACTACAATCCTCCGGCGGCAGTTGACGAGAGCGGCCATTTCTGGGCCATTGCCGGCGACGGTCTCCGGGAAATCTGGAATGACGAAAAGGGAAATTGGCGCGAGCATCTGCACCGTTTTAGCCAGCCGGGACGCCAGCGACAATTGAGTTCGGTTAGCGTTGATGCGAAAGGCCGGCTTTGGATTGGATTTCTCGACAGCGATATTTGCGGCTACGAGGTGGCCTCGCGGCCGGATCGCCCCTCTCACCTTGCCCTGGCAAAAAATCTTCGCATCGGTGTCGAGCTCCCCCAAGCCACTCGCCAATGTTTTTTCGTGGATGAAAATAATCGAATGTGGCTGAGTCTGGAGGGCATGGGCATTCTTCAAATCGAGCTCAACGGTGAGCCGAAGGCGCTTGCAACATACGTGATGAAAGACGGCTTGCCGGATCATTCCATCCGGGCGATCTATGAGGATCGGCAAGGCAACCTGTGGTTTGGCGGATACGAAGGTGGCGTTGCCGTTCTCTCGCCATCAGATGGAAAGGAAAAACTTTTGCGAAAGTTCACCCGCGCCGACGGCCTGCCGGACGAGCACGTGCGCGCCATTCATCAGGATCACGAGGGCAGAATTTGGATCGGCACGCGCGACGGCGGCCTCGCGGTTTATGCCGCCGGAAAATTTCAAACGATCTCGGTCAACGATGGGCTGCTGAGTAATACCATCTGGAGCATTGGTGAGGACGATGACGATAGACTTTGGGTGGGAACGGCGCTAGGCATGCAAAGCCTGGATAAGAACAAGCTGCGGCCGCTTCCCATCCGCAATGATTTGTTGATCGGAGCTGTGCATGGTTGCGGCGTATATCGCAACCGCTTGGTCTGGATGGCGACGGCGGAAGCCTTTGCCATCTATGATTTTGCCGGAGAGGCGCCCAACTTGGCGCCGCCGCCCATTCATCTCACGCGAATGCTGATGAACGCCGAAACGATCGATCTGCGAAGCGCTTTGGAATTTCCCCATCATCAAAATCACTGCACCATCGAGTTCACCGGCATCAGCTTAAAGGATGAGAAAGCCACGCGTTATCAATATCGCTTGCTTGGTGTTGTGCCGGATTGGTGTTCGCCGGCCAGCCAGCGCGCCGTAACCTTTGCAACTTTGGAACCGGGGGCGTACACGTTTGAAGTGAGAGCCATCAACAATGATGGCGTGCATAGCCTACGGCCCGCCGCCGTTAACTTTACGATTCTGCCGCCTTTCTGGCAGCGATGGTGGTTTCGAATTTTAGCGGGCGTCGCGATTGTCACCATGCTCGCCGCACTCTATCAATATCGCATCGCCAAACTCTTAGAGAACGAGCGCACACGCCTGCGCATCGCGCGCGATTTGCACGACGAAGTCGGCAGCACGCTCAGCAGCATTTCCTATTTTGCCCAGGCGATCCGCAATGCCGTAGATGCGCGCGTTTTGAACGGATCGGAAAAATTTTTGGCGCTTATCTTGGAAAGCTCGTCGCATGCGAAGGAGGCGATCGGTGACATCATCTGGTCGATTGAGCCGGCCAACGATAACTGGGAGAAAATTTCCGCAAAATTGCGGCGCTATGCTTCGGAATTGCTCGAGAGCAAAGCCATTCGTTATCAAATCGATCTGCCAATTTCATTTCCTCTTGATAAGATGCGAATGGAACGGCGGCGACATTTCTGGCTCATCTTCAAAGAGATGGTGACTAACGCCGCGAAGCATTCTCAATGCACCGAAGTAAAAATTCAGCTCGCCGCACATGGTAAGCTGCTGGGTTTGACCGTGCAGGATAACGGCATCGGTCTTGATCCTGAACTGCCGACAAATGGCAACGGCGTCCACAATATCCGCGCGCGAGCACAGAGCCTGAGAGCACATCTTGATCTCCAAACTTTGCCGGGAGCCGGCACGCGATGGGAGATCACATTTCCGGCTTAAAAACGCCTGGATATGCGCTGTTTTGAGCAGCCGAATTTTTTATTTTATAGATATTTCCCAAAAGGCAAAACGATACCGTTTATTGTCTTTGAAAGAATACGCTATGGCTTCGACAAAAAACATCATCAGCGTCTCGATCATCGAAGACAATCATTTCTTGCGAGCCGGATGGCTGGCGGCGCTACAGGCCGTTGCTGATTTCGTCATGCTCGGCGCTTACTCGAGCTGCGAAGAGGCGGTTCGCTCGTCAGAACTTGGCGACTCGGACGTCGTGCTCATGGATATCGGCTTGCCCGGCATGTCTGGCATCGAGGGGGTGGCGTATTTGTCGCAACACTTTCCTAAGATAGCGACAATCATCTGCACGGTGTATGACGACGATCACAACATCTTTGATGCCCTCTGCGCCGGCGCCGTCGGTTATCTGCTCAAAGAAATTGAAGCGCCGGAGCTGATCAAAGCAATTCGTGATGCGGCCGCCGGCGGCTCTCCCATGACGCCCAACATTGCCCGCAAAGTTATTGCCACCTTCCATAAAACTCCCGCCAAGACAACGGAGCAATTGACGGAGGGCGAATCCGAAGTCCTGCATCTTCTCGCGCAGGGGAAATCGTATGCCACCATTGCCGGCGAAGTGCATCTCTCACTCGATGGCGTACGTACGCGCATCCGGCGCATTTACGAAAAGCTCCACGTCCACACCCGCAGCGAGGCGGTTGCTAAAGGATTATCGCAGCGGTTGATCCAACCACTGTTCTAAATACTCTTTCTCCTCTCATCCCTATCGGTATCAAGCTGACGATACGTTCGCAAGAGTTGATTGAGATTTCGTCCCGTCAGGGACGCTCGATAATGGCCCATCAATTTATTGATGGGAATAAGAGCCAATTCGTTCACATGAGTCCCGGAGGGACGAATGAAAATGGCGCATTGCCAAGTTCCTCAATCGTTGTTTTCAATCGTCCCTTACGGGACAAAGTTCCTGCGTTGCGTTGCCTTGGCTTGACGGCTTTACTTCTTAACCCTTCCGGTTTTCTTCCCTTCCTCCCATTTTCATGTAGGCCATTTCCTTCCCAAAACACATTTCCATGCGTTGAATCAGTTTCGTGTTATAAATAAATTGTGTTGTGCTCAAAAGAAACCGTGAATTAACGCTAATCGTCGCGAATAAAAATCGGCACACATTCGCGCAAATGAACGGTTCGTTAAAAAATCTTCATCAACGAAAGGAGAAATCACATGCATCATCAAAAATCTTCGCTTGTGTTTATGGGCTGTATGGCAATGATGGCATTGCTCGGCTGTAAAGAGCAGCAGGCGAAGGCGAATTTGCCGCCGGTGCATTCATCCAGCCATCTCTATCTCGACGTTCACAATCGTGTGGAAGGATTGACAGCCGAAGCGGTTGCCGGCGCGCATCAAAAAGATCTGGCGATTCAGGGAAAGTACCGCGTGAATTATCTGAAATATTGGTATGACGAAGGCACGGGCAAGGTCTTCTGTCTCGTCGAAGCGCCGAGCAAGGAAGCAGCGGCAACCGTGCATAAAGAAGCGCACGGCCTCGTTGCGGATGAAATTGTTGAAGTCAAAGAAGGTCATTAGCAGCAAGGAGTGTTGGATTATTGGATTGTTGGATTATTGGGTTTTTCATCAATCCGATATTCAACACTCACTTGTTTCTGCTCAAATCAAACTCAAAGGAGATTTCACAATGAAGTATCGAATCTTTATTCTCTTTGTCATCGCGGCAACCACCATGATTGGCTGCGATAAAGATCAACCCATGCAACCTGCGCCAAATCCGGATGCACAATTGGAGCAGGTGCGCAACGCCACCGCGAGATATCTCGACATCAAACAAGCTTTCGCCGACGGCTATGCCAATATCAATGTTGTGGTGCCGAAGATGGGGCATCATTATCTGAAGTCGACCTGGCTGGATGCGACATTTGAACATCAGCGTCCCGAAATCTTGGTTTACGCCGCCATTCCCGACACCAATCATCTGCAGTTGGTCGCGGTAGAATACGCCGTACCCACCAATCTTGCTGCGACGCCGCCGGAAGGATTCGACGGCAAGCTCGATGAGTGGGATCGCAATGATACCTTCGGCCTGTGGACGCTGCACGCCTGGATTTGGCTGCCGAATCCGGATGGCGTTTTCGCGGATACCAACCCGCGGCTTCCCAACTGAGGCGAACGACGTGAGATCGAAGGGCGCCGAAGAAAAGCAAAAACTTTCGCGCACGGAAATGAACTCTCACTGAAATAAAAATTCATAGCCGTGAGCTGTTTTAATTCCATGAGCGAATAATTCTTTTGAATTGCCTCGCCTACGGGATCTGCGTTGTACAACCTCGTTTTTATTTTTATCAAATTGTTGGACATGGAAAGGCAGAACATCATGAATCTCTTGAAGCCGTTGCGCGCCCTCATATTGGCAGGAATGTTTTTTAGTTTCACGCTTTCATCCTTCGCCCAATCATCTTTCACCGAATTGTTGACGCCTGCATTTGTCCGTGTCAGCAACAGCGCGGTGAGTTGGGGGGATTTCGACAACGACGGCGATCTCGATGTGCTCATCTGCGGCTTGACGACCGCGGCCAACAAAATCACGCGTCTCTATCGCAACGACGGTCCGGGCAGCGGCAACGGTTGGAATTTCTCTCTGGTGTCGATTTCACCGGCAGCATTGCCCGGTGTATTCGATGGTGATCTCGCTTGGGGCGATGTCGATGGCGACAGCGATCTCGATTTCGTGCTGACCGGCAACAGCGGTACCGAGGCTGCGCCCAGTCCCCTCACTCGTGTCTATTACAACGAAGGTGCGAGCGGTACGGCCGGATGGCGTTTCATCACCGATGGCAGTCCGGGCCTGCCGCAAGTTTACCACAGCTCAGTCTCCTGGGCGGATTATGACAACGACGGCGATTTGGATCTTTTGCTGCAAGGCCAAACTACATCCGGCGTCGTCACGCGCATTTATGAGAACCTCACCGGCGCCGGCGGTTTTGCCTGGGCAAATAATCGCTTTAGCGGATATGAAGACAGCCGCACTTTTCGCGGCGCTTGGACGGATTATGATCGTGACGGCGATTTGGACGTGCTGATGAGCCGCGACACGACAACTTGCACCTTCATATTCGTCCATCCGTGCCAAAACGTGATGGTCTGGCGCAACCATTTCGGATTGACTACTCCTTTCGAGACGGTATACGAAGGAACTTTCAACGGCGTTGGTTATTGGATGGATTATGAAGGCGATAGCTATCCGGATATCATTGCTCCCGCCACGCTTTTCAATAATATCCAAACCACTGCTGCTTTGGTGAAAAACCGGTCGGGAAATTTCGGTATCGCCGGCGCCACCGGCGTAGTCAGTCTGGTCAACGGCGCTTTTGCTACAGGCGATTTAGGCGACGGCTGTCCCGATTGTCTCATCACCGGCGCGGTCAGCTCCGGAAACAACAACGTTCCGTTTTCAAAAATTTACAGCAACGACGGCAATGGCGGGTTTAGTGAAATCAGCGCCAATTTAACCGGTCTTTGGA
>JBOHQZ010000066.1:0-14177 GCA_050732275.1 bacterium | reverse complement strand
CAGTGGCATCATACCGAGCACCATCGTCAGCGTCGTCATAATGATCGGACGTAATCGTGTCGGACCAGCTTCGAGCAACGCTTCGCGTACAGACAGGCCTTTCGCACGCTGCTCATTGGCGCGGTCAACGAGCAGAATCGCGTTCTTCGTCACCAAGCCGAGCGAGAGCAAAATACCGATCATCGAGAACATGTTCAGCGTTTGTCCTGTCAACGCCAATGCGCCGAGACCGCCGACCAGCGCCACCGGAATCGAGAACATGATCGTGAACGGATGCGCGTAACTTTCGAACAGCGCCACCATGATCATATATACAAACAAGGCAGCGAAGGTGATGGCAATCGTCATGTCGCGGAACATATCCTGCATGTTCTGCACGTCGCCGGCATACGAGATCGTCACGCCGGGCGGCAATTCGATGCCAGCCGCGCGCTTTTGAATCTCCGCCGTAATCTGGCCGAGCGCCACGGTGCCGTCGAGGTTTGATGAAACCGTGATCAAGCGCTCGCGGTCTTTGCGGCCGATCATCGTCGGGCCTTTGCCGTAATAAGCCTCGGCAACTTGGCCGAGAAAGATGCGCTCGCCGCGATAATTGACCAGCGTGACTTTTTCAACGTCAGCCGGGTTCGAGCGATTGGCTTTGGCCAGCACCACGCGGGTGTCGAACTCGGTGTTGCCGTCTTTGTATTTCGTCGCGATGTCACCTTCGATCGCCGTGCGCAACGCCACGCCGATTTCGCCGAGTGTCAAGCCGAGCTGCGCGGCGCGGTCGCGATCGACCGCGATTTGAATTTCCGGCTGGCCTTCTTCCCACGAGCTTTTGGCGTCACGCGTGCCGGGCGTTTGCGCCGTTATTGCGGCAACTCTGTCGGCAATCGGAGCGAGCGTTTCAAGATCCGGGCCTTTTACTTCGATTTGCAACGGCGATTCTTGCGCGGCGCCGAACATGCTGATCGGGCTCATGCGCACGGTCAAGCCGGGAATCACCGCCGCTTGCCTTGAAATATCGTTCATCACTTCGGCGGTGCTGCGTTTGCGCTCGCGCTTGTCCTGCAGCGTCACCGAAATCTGCGCGACGTTGGGCCGTTTGGCGCTCGACCACTCGCTTTGCGATTTGCCAACGGTCGCCAAGTAACGCGTGACTTCGGGCATGCTTGCCAGAATATTTTCCACTTGATTGGTTGCGCCATCGGTAATGTCCAGCGCCGTGCCAATCGGCATTTCGAGATTCACTGCGAACTCGCCGCGATCGGCTTCGGTCATAAATTCGGTGCCGATAAATCCGAGCGGCACCAATGCAAAACTGAGAATCAACAAACCAAAGCTCACCAACATCACCGTTTTGCGGCGATCCAATCCCCACACCAGCCACTTTCGATAACGCTCGTTCAAATTTTCCTGGAAGGCCTCGAATTTTTCAATCAGCCAATGCAGCCAGCGCCATTGCAAAGTCGTCGAGCCGGCGCGCGACCATTTCGAGGCGAGCATCGGCGTCAGCGTGAACGAGACGAACAGCGAGAGCAGGGTGCTGACGACGATGGTGAGGCCGAACTCTTTGAAAATTTTTCCGACGATGCCGCCGATCAGCGCAATCGGCAGGAACACGACGACGTCAACGAGCGTGATGGCCATTGCCGCAAAGCCGATCTCGGCGCGGCCTTTGAGCGCAGCGGATTTTTGATCTTCGCCTCTTTCGAGATGGCGGTGAATGTTTTCGAGCACGACGATCGAATCATCCACCAAAATGCCGATCACCAAAGCCAGCGCCATCAGCGAGACGAGGTTGATGGTGAAACCGAACGCCTGCATCATGATGAACGTGGTGATCAGGCTCGTCGGAATCGACAAGAGCACGATGAGCGAATTACGGAAGCTGTGCAGAAAGATGAAGAGCACCAGCGCCACCATGAGCACGGCGAGGCCGAGATCGCGCTTCACTTCATTCACCGAGTGCAGCGTGAACCGGGTGATGTCCTGCGCGATTTCAAAATGAATCCGGCCGTTTTGCTCTGTTTCAATTTTTGCCAACTCGTCGCGCACCCGCGCCGCCACTTGCACGGAGTTGGCGCCGGACTGCCGCTGCAGCATCAAGCCGATGGATGACTCGCCATTCAGTCGGGTGTACGTCACGTCTTCATTGTAAGTATCCAACACTCTTGCCACATCGCGCAAATAAACTTTGCTGTCGCCGTGCGCCGCGAGCACGATATGGTTCATCGCTTCCGGCGTGGTGAATTTGCCAGCGACGCGGACGATATACTGGTTCGTCGGCGAGTTGATTTTGCCGGTGGGGAAATCAAAATTTTCGCGCTGCAGCGCCTGGCTCACTTGCACGACGGAAAGATTATAAGCGCGCAGCCGGTCGTTATCCACTTCGATGCGAATCTCGCGCTTTTGGCCGCCGACGATCTCGATGCTCGAGACGCCGGGAATCTGTTCGAGGCGCTGCGAGACGTGCTCGTCGGCAAATTGATACAAATCACGAGCGTCGGTGTTCTTGCCGCTCATGGCAATGCGCACGATCGGAAAGTCGTTGATGTCGGACTTGGTGACGGTCGGCGTGAAAATTTCTTTGGGCAAATCGGCGCGCACGCCGTCAACTTTGCGTTGCACTTCGTTGGTGGCGGCTTCAACATCCGTCGTAAAAGAAAATTCCGCCAGGATAACGGAAACGCCTTCGTTGGAAAACGACCGCGCGTGCTTCAAACCGTTGAGGCTGGAGAGCGCCTCTTCGATGGGTTTGGAAACGGCCGTCTCTACTTCTTTGGGGCCGGCACCGGGGTAAACGGTGACGACGGAAACCATCGGCCAGTCCATCTTCGGCAGCAAATCGACGCCCATTTGCGAATAAGCGAAAATACCGAGCGCTGCCAGCGCCGTGAACACCATGGTGATGAACGCCGGCCGTTTTATCGAGACTTCGGTGAGCTTCATAAATGTCCTTATTAAAACGTATTTCGTGTTTTAGAATTGTTGGCCGGTTAACAATTCACCATTCACAATTGACAATTGACAATGGTGAATAGTCAATGGTCAATGATGCATGCTAACGCTTCATTCCTGCACTGTCACTTTCGCCCCCTCCACCAATCTCTGCTGACCGGAAACCACGAGTCGCGCGCCGGCAGCGAGGCCGCTGACGATTTGCACTTTGCCGTCTTGTTGCAAGCCAAGTTTCACTTCAAGTCTTTTTGCCGCGCCGTTTTCTTCCACAAAGACATAATTGTTGCGGGCTGCATCGGAAAGCACGGCCGCGCTCGGCACGACGATGGCATCATTGGCGTTGGCAACTTGAATCGTGGCGCGGCCAAACATGCCGCTCTTCAGCAATTCGGCTTTATCGTTCTGCACGAGAATCTCGACCGGATACGTGCGCTCGCTGTTGGCTTTTTGCGCCACGGAGAAAACCTTGCCGGAAAATTTTGCGTCCGCCAGTGCATCGGCAATAATCTCGACTGGTTGCCCGATTTTCACCAACGACACCTCATTTTCCGCCACGCTCGAACGTAGCTTCATGTTGCGGCTATCCACTACGACACCGATATCGTCGCCAGGTGTTACCATCGCGGCCTCGTTGACGTAGCGATCTGCCAATCTGCCGGCCAGTGGTGCTTTGATCGCGGTATCATCATAATAGCGTTGCGCCAATTTCAAAGCGGCTTCGGCGCCTTTGAGTTGGGCTTCTGCGGCGCGCGTTGCCAACCGCGCATTCTCAATGTCATTCTGCGTGGCAATCTGTTGCGCGAACAAATCGTCGTACCGCTTCAAATCTTTCTGCGCCTTGTCATAATTCGTCTGCGCCGCCATCAACTGCGCTTTCGCTTGCTCCAACGCCACGAGTTTCAGATCATTTTCCACTTGTACGATCGTCTGTCCTTTGGCCAGCCAATCGCCGACCTGCGCCTTCACCGCGATGACTTTGCCCCGGGTTTCGGAAATCACCGTCGCTTCGTTTTCGCCAATCAAAGTGCCGGAAACGACCAAGCTTTGCGAAATGGACGCCGGCTGAACGATTTGGATTTTTACCGAAAGCGGCAAGCCCTCCGCGGCGTGGTTCGATTGTTTTTCCGAGCCCCAACGGCTCCAGGCAACAAAACTGACGGTGGCGGTCGCGAGTGTGGCTATGAGAATCGTTTTAGTTTTCATATTAATCTTTCTATTTTAGTTATCAGTAATCAGTCACCAGTGATCAGTCATTGACACTGATACTGAAAACTGATTACTGGTCACTGATTACCGGCTCTTAAAACACCCATCGCCTGCGCCAGCGCGGTTTTGGCCAGCAAAAAATCATACCGCGCGTTGACCTTGTCCCAGCGCGCCTGGCTCTGCGCGTTTTGCGCGTCGAGAAAATCCAGGTTGGAGGCGAGGCCGACTTCATACGAATGCTTGATCACGCGAAAATTCTCATCGGCCTGCGCTCTGCCTTTTTCGGTGATAACCAACTGCTTTTCGGCCAGCTCGAGATTCTGTGAGGCTTGCAAAACTTGCAAACGCAAGCTGCGATCGAAATCCTGCTGCAAATCTTCCGTCTGCTTTTTGGTCTCCTGCGCTTTCTGGAGATTGGTATAATCGCGAAAGCTGTTGAAAATCGGAAATTGCGCCACGATGCCCAGCGACCACGTTTTATAGCTGTCGAGCTTGAGCGTGTTGTTGGCTTCCCAACTGTAGTTGTAAGCCAGGCTCACCTTCGGCGTAAAATTGGAGCGCTCGACCTGCACTTGCGCGCCAGCCAAATCGACGTTGGCCTCGGCCACGCGCACGCCGGGGTTTTTGCGCAGCGCCAGCGCGGTGCGCTCTTCAAGCGTCGCCGGAAGGTCCACTTGCAGATCCTCCACCGGCGCGACATTGTATTCCGTATTCAAATCCAAACCGAGCACTTGATTGAGCGCCGGTCGCGACAGCACTAACGCATTCTCGGCGCGCAGCACGTTGCTCTCGGCATTGGCCTTTTGCACTTCCCAGCGTAGGATTTCGGTCTTGCTGCGCAGGCCGGCCTCCACCTGCTTACGGGCACTGTTCAAATGTTCGTCAGCGGTCTGTAAAACTTCTTTAGCAACAGCGAGCAACTCGTGGGCGCGCAACACATCAAAGTAAGCTCTTTGCGTGTTGTAAATGGTTTGCTGCTCGGTGCTGGCCAAATCGGCCTGCGCCGTCATATCTTCCGCCTGAGCTACGTTAACGTTGGCCAGCAAGGTACCGCCGGTAAAAATCGGCTGCGTCACGCTCACCGCGGGACCATAAGAATCACGCCACGCGCCGGGCCGCACGTTGCGCCTCAGCTCTTCGGGCAGAGCAGCCGCGTTGTTCGGATCATTGACGAAATTATAAAACGCGTTAGCGCGATCCAGCGTGCCGCCGTCCAGGCGCGCGTAGCTGAGGCTGAGATTGACGCTCGGCAAAAACTGCGTGTACGCATTTTTTACGCCCCAGCTTGCCGCGCTCGCACCTTTGCGCGCCGCCTGAAGTTGCAGATTCTTTTCCAATGCGGTTTGAATCGCCTCTTCCAAACGCAAAATTTTGCCGTTTGGCGCAACGTTAGTTGGCTCATCACCAGCCGGTTGCGCCGCGGCGCCAGCAACCAGCAACCAGCAACCAGCAACCAGAATCCATCTCACGTGTTTCATTATAATCCTCCTTGAATTGTTTTCTCTGCACATTCACTGCACTGCCACTCGGGCGTCCAACGTTCGACTTTTTGCACTGCTGTAATTAATTGGTCCAGCCAATTCAATTCAAGCTGCTTATGTTTATGCGCATGTTCGATCAACATATACCAATTGAACGGAATTTTATCTTTATAATTTACGGCTTCCTGTTTTAAAGCATCTTGATGCTTTTCGAGGTTCTGCCGGCGGAGCTGCAGCGATTCGATAACCTTCTCGCGCGGTGCGCCGCAAATAAAAGCCACACCCAGCCCAAAAAGCCATTCGGGGTGATCGTCATCGCGCAGAAAAGCCAGCACCTGCTCGCCGAGCTGTCCTCGCCCCGCGGGTGTAAGCGAGTAAACCGTGCGTTCCGGCATGTTGCCGACTTTCTCCTTGCCGGAGGTGATCAAGCCCTGCTCTTCCAAACGCGTCAATGTGCTATAGATGGAAGGCAGCTTGATCTTCGCCCAGTAATCCATTTCCCGCTCTTTGATCTGCTGGTGAATTTGATAGCCGTGCATCGGACACTCCGCCAGCAGACCGAGAATTGCAATTTCGCTTTTTGACATTAGCGGCTCCAAAAAATTATTTTAGAGTATACTATTCTTGAATAGAATAGTTTCAGACAGAATAAAATATATTATTGGGTATCATTTGTTCATATATTGAAACAAAGCGAAATCAGTTATTTGATGATAGTCTTTGCAAAAATCGCTTGACTTTTATTGCGGCACTCATTAACTTTTAGCCAATAATTGACTGAAAGTCATTATGGGTACGACAGAACGCAAAGAACGCGAAAAAGAGCAGCGGCGGCGGAGTATTCTCAAAGCCGCCCGCAAAATCTTTTTTGAAAAGGGCTTGCAGGCGGCTTCGATGGATGAGATTGCCGAAGTCGCCGAGTTGAGCAAAGGCACACTCTATCTCTATTTCAAGAGCAAAGAAGATTTGTACGTTTCGCTGCTGGAAGAAGGACTGGCGATTTTGCGGCGCATGTTCGAGGAAGTTGCCGCCCGCCCTCTCCCTGCCGATGAAGCACTGCGGCAGATTGGCTTCACCTACTATCAGTTTTTCAAGCAATATCCGGACTACTTCAATATCTTGGTATTTGCCGATGCGCGAGTGCTCCACTCCCAAGTGTCCGAAGAAGTTCTCCAAGGCTCAGAGCAATGTTCACTGGCTTGTCTCCAAGTGGTGGCACAAGTATTTGAGCGTGGCGTGAAGGAAGGTGTTTTCCGCAATGATCTTCAGCCGATAGAAGTTGCCATCATGCTCTGGGGCATCTCAAACGGCATGATCGGCCTGATTGCCAACAAAGCCGAACATTTCATGCACGACCATCAAATCAATCTCGAAGCGCTCATGGCAAAATCCTGGGAACTGACTATGAATTCGTTGCGAACCGTTCAGAAAAAAAGGTTGTAACTTTTCATTGACGCCAACGTATGAAGGCTTAAACGACGTGAAAATGAGTTTCACGTTTTTTTAAACGCATCAAGTGACTCAGAGTCATTAGATAACTGAACGTCATCACACAAGTCGATTTTTTCGCTCGCGCAATTGCCGATAGATTGGAACGTGATCATGAAATCACGTTTTTTTTAGCCGCAGTAATGACTCAAAGTCATTTATTAACCATACGTCACCAGGGGCAATAGTTTTTTTTGCGCCACTTCGACAAGGGAGAGACGAGCTATGGCAAAACCGATTTCGCTTTTCATAACTTTCAGGAGGTAGCAAACATGAAAAGGCACACTCAGTACTTGAACGCGATCAACGGAGCGATGCTCTTGTTGTTAGCTGCCGGATTGTTTTTGGCGCTTGCCGGCTGCGGCACGAGCGAGGCCAATTCAAATTCCGTAGAAGCTGTTGCGGTGCGAACGGCAAAAGTCGAGAAAGCCAATATCGCCCAACCGATTCGCGCCACCGGCATTCTTTCCGGCAAAGCCGAAAGCAAGCTTTCGTTCAAAATCGGCGGCATCATCGATCGCATCGTCGCCGGCGAGGGGCAAAGCGTGCGCCAAGGTCAGCTTCTTGCGACATTGAAGCTGGCGGAGATCAACGCGCAAGTGCACCAAGCGCAGAACGCCTTCGACAAAGCCGAGCGGGATCTGAAGCGGATGCACATTCTTTATCGCGACTCTATTGCCACGCTCCAGCAATTTCAGGACGCCACCACCGGTTTTGAAGTCGCGAAGTCCACGTTGGAGATCGCCAAATTTAACCAGCAATATGCGTCGATTTATGCGCCCGCTGCCGGCAAAATTTTGAAACGCTTCGTTGAAGCGAACGAGCTAATTAGTCCTGGCACACCTGTTTTGTCGATGAGAAATTTGCATGATGGTTGGGTCTTAAAAACCGGCCTGGCAGATCGTGACGTGGTGCGAGTTGCCATCGGCGATACCGCCCGGCTCGCTTTCGACGCCTATTCCAATCATTCCTTCTCAGCCACTGTATCAGAAATCTCCGGCACGGCCTCCTCAATGACCGGCACCTACGAAGTTGAGCTGCGGGCTGAACCCGCAGAAGGCGCGACGTTCTTGTCGGGAATGATAGCAAAGGCAGAAATTTTGCCCTCAAAAAAATTGCCGGTATGGCTGGTGCCGATTGAAGCACTCGTCGAAGCGGATGGCTCGCGCGGCAGCCTTTATACAATTTCACCATCGCATACGGCAAAAAAAATCGGCGTTTCTGTTGCGTTTATTTATGGCAACTATGCCGCTATCGATACCGGATTGAATGGCATTGCTGAAGTCATCACCGCCGGTGCAGCGTATCTGAATGATGGCGACGCGATCAAAATCGTGCCGTAGTTGAATAGCAAAAAGAAAACCGCAGTAATGTGTCAGTCTTTTTTCTTTTTGCCGTTTGCTTTTCAATAGTTTTGCCCTTCGTTTGCTTTTCCCACTCGTGCAAGAGGATTGTCATGAAAATCGCAGAATATTCCGTCAAAAACTATCAATTCACTATCATTGTATTTCTCGCGCTCGTCGCCGTCGGCGTCAATTCGTTTCTGAACATCTCCCGTTCCGAAGATCCGGCGTTTCCGTTTCCCACGTACGCGGTGATCGCAGTTTATCCTGGCGCCAGCCCCGCCGATATCGAGCAGCTCGTGGCCGATCCGCTTGAAGAAAAGATCAACGAGCTGGATGATCTGAAGAGCATGAAAACGGAAATCGATGACGGCGTGATGTTTTTGCGCGTGGAGTTTGACGCGGAGGTTGACGCCGACAAAAAATATGATGAAGTTCTGCGCGAGATCAATGGCATCCGCGATGACCTGCCGGCGGATTTGCTGAGCTTGGAGACCGTGCAATTTAGCACTACCAACGTCAGCATCATTCAAATCGCGCTCGTCTCTGAAACCGCGCCTTTCAAGGATTTGGAAGATCAAGCCGAGCGGCTCAAAAAGCGATTAGAGACGGTAAACGGCGTCAAAGAAGTGGAGAAGTGGGCCTATCCCGAGCGCGAGGTGCGCGTGGCGCTGGATTTGGGCAAGCTCGCACAGCTCCGCATTCCGATCAGCCAAGTCATCGGTTTGATTCAATCGAGCAACGCCAACATTCCAGGCGGCAGCGTGGATGTCGGCGGCAGGAAGTTCAATATCAAAACCAGCGGCGATTACAAAACGATTGACGAAGTACAAAACACCATAGTCGGCGCCGCGAACGGCCATGCGGTGTTTCTCAAAGACATCGCGGAAGTGGGATGGAACTACGAAGACGTGACGTACACCGGCCGCTTCAACGGCCAGCGCGCGATATTCGTGACCGCCGAGCAAAAAGCCGGGCAAAATATTTTTGCTGTGCGCCAGGCCATTGGCAAAGAGCTTGAAGCGTTTGCGCCAGCGTTGCCGAAAAACATGACACTGCACCTCGGCTTCGATCAAGCGCAAAACGTGGCGTCACGCTTGAACGGACTTTATCGGGATTTCGGCATCGCCATCGTTTTAGTGCTGGTCACGCTGCTGCCGCTGGGCTTTCGCGCCTCGATGGTGGTGATGATCTCGATTCCGCTCTCGCTGCTGATCGGCCTGTTTCTGCTGGACGTTTTCGGTTTCAATATCAATCAACTGAGCATCGTCGGATTCGTGATTGCGCTGGGCTTGCTGGTCGATGATTCGATCGTGGTGACGGAAAATATCACGCGATTTCTGCGCGCCGGCCACACGCGCACGCAAGCAGCCATTGCCGCAACGAAGCAAATCGGCGTGGCCGTGATCGGCTGCACGGCGACACTGATCTTTTCTTTCCTGCCAATGATGTTTTTGCCGGGCGCGCCAGGCGATTATATTCGCAGCCTGCCCGTGGCGGTGGTGGTAACGGTGCTCGCCTCGCTGTTCGTCTCGCTCACGATCATTCCCTTCCTCGCCAGCCGCGCGTTGAAAGAAGAGCACGATGAGGCCGGCAATTTTTTTCTGCGTGGTTTGAATCGCTTTATTGATTTCACTTACAAGCGACTGCTCGGCTGGTCGATTGGCCATCCGGCGAAAACGATCATCATTGCTGCGGCGTTGTTCGTCGCCAGTCTGGGCCTCGTGCCGCTCATCGGTTTCAGCTTGTTCCCCAAAGCCGGCATCCCGCAATTTCTCGTGACGATTGAAACGCCGGACGGCAGCAGCCTCGCCGAGACCGACAAGGCGGCGCGTTTTGTGGAGACGCAGTTGGCGTCGCGACCGGAAATCAAAAGCTACATGGCTAACCTTGGCAAAGGCAATCCGCCGGTGTATTACAACGTGTCATCCAAGCGCGAAAAGAACAATGTCGCCGAAATTTTGGCAGAAGTCAAAACCTATCATCCCAGCAAAACGGCAAAATTTTACGACGAGCTGCGTGTGCTTTTCTCCGCCTATCCAAATGCGAAGATCGAGCTGAAAGAGTTCGAGAACGGACCGCCGATTGACGCGCCGATTGCGGTTCGGCTCATCGGCGAGAATTTGGACACGCTGAAAACGATTGCCGCGGAAGTCGAGCAAATTTTCAAATCGACGCCGGGAACGCTTTACGTCAACAATCCCGTGAAGATCGCCATGACCGACATCAAAGTGAATCTCGATCACGACAAGGCGGGATTGTTCGGCGTGCCGATTGTCGAGGCGCAACGCACCGTGCGCATGAGTCTGGCAGGCATCAGCGCCGGAAAATTTCGCGACGATGAGGGCAACGAGTACGATATAAATGTAACTTCCCATCGCAACGGCAAAGCCACGCTCGCGGCGCTCGACCATATTCACTTCGCTTCCGTAACCGGCGCGCAAATTCCGCTGCGGCAGTTGGCGAACTTGGAATTCAAAGCTTCGCCGACGCGCATCAATCACTACAACAAAGCGCGCGCGGTGACGATGACAGCGTATGTGAAAACCGGTTACAACACCGACCGCGTCACCAAAGCGATTCTCGCGCAACTCGAGACTTTCAAGTTTCCGGAGGGCTATCGCTATGTTCCGGCGGGTGAGATCGAAAGCCGGCAAGAGAGTTTTGGCGGGTTGGGCACGGCGATTCTGATTGCGGCCTTCGGCGTGCTCGCCACGCTGGTGTTGGAATTTCGCGGCTTCAAGAGCACGCTGATCGTGCTCTCGGTGGTGCCGCTCGGCGTGGTCGGCGGATTGTTGCTGCTCTTTCTTACCGGCAACACGCTCTCTTTTACTTCGATCGTCGGCTTCATCGCCCTGGTCGGCATCGAAGTGAAAACTTCGATTCTGTTGGTGGATTTCACCAACCAACTGCGCGAGCAAGGCGTGAGCCTCGACGAAGCGGTGCAAAAAGCCGGCGAGATCCGTTTCGTGCCGGTGCTGTTGACGACGATGACGGCGATTGGCGGCTTATTGCCGATTGCACTCAGCGGCTCCGCTCTGTACTCGCCGCTGTCGTGGGTGATCATCGGCGGCCTCATCAGCTCGACAGTATTGGCGCGCCTGGTGACGCCGGTGATGTATAAACTGCTGCCGCCGGAAGTGAGGCCGGCTGTATGAAAGTTTTTCCAGAATACTTTTCGTGATTTGCCAGTGGCTTTTGGATGCTTCGTTTGATTCGGAAAAACCTTGCAAAAGGTTGTATGTTTTTGTATGTTTAAAAAGTCAAGACAAGGTACTTGAAATACACTTTTGAGTCAAGGTGAAACTTATGTATGAACAAGTCACGCTTCAGATTTCCGACCATGTCGTACGCCAAGCAGTACATGTAGCATTGAAAAGCCAAGAGCGGGTTGAGGAAGTTTTGGCCAGATGGTTGGAGAAAACCGCCGCCGAGTTGCCCGTGGATGAGTTGCCAGACGATGAAGTCCTGGCATTGACGGACCTGCAATTGGCGCCAAACCAGGAGGCCAGCCTGAGCGAATTGCTGACCCGCAATCGGGAAGGCATGCTTGATGGCGAAGGGCGGCGCAAGCTGGATGAGTTGATGCATATCTACGAGCATGGTTTGCTTCGAAAGGCACAAGCACTTCGTGTTGCCGTGCAACGGGGGTTACGCGAACCACTCCAACCATGAGCGTACCTGATATATCCGCTTCTGTACGGCAGCGTGTGCGAGAGGCTGCACGTCATCGCTGTGGCTATTGCCTTAGCCCACAAAAGTACGTCATGGGCAAACTGGAAATCGAGCACATTATTCCGCGTGCCCGAGAGGGGAGCGATGAAGAGTCCAACCTGTGGCTTTCTTGCAGCTTGTGTAACAGCTACAAAGGCTCGCAAGTCGCCGCCATTGATCCACGGGACGGAACAATGGTTCCGTTGTTTAATCCGCGCACTCAAATCTGGAGTGAACATTTTGACTGGAGTCCGGACGGCACACTCATCATTGGCCTCACACCCATTGGCCGTGCAACCGTTGAAGCATTACAACTCAACAATGAAGTGGCCGTCGAAGTGCGACGCAACTGGGTTCTGGCAGGATGGCATCCTCCCAAAGCGTGATTTTTTCATTAAAGGCTGCGACTTTGGCAGCCTTATCAGTTCAACGATATTGGCGCGCTTGGTGACGCCGGTTATGTATAAACTGCTGCCGCCGGAGGTTAAACCGGCCGTGTAAAAAATTTTGACTTTGTTGCAGGAAAAAATGCTCTTGTCTCTTGGTAATTTGGCAATTTCTTTTAATATTGAATGGTAAATTACCGGAGGCTTATGCGCATCGAAAACATCGCCATTGCCGAAATCGATCTCGCCTCGCCGGGATGGGACGATTTCATTTTTACTTACCCGCTTGAACCGGGACCGCTAGTGGAATCCATCCGCGCCGTCGAGCTGCAGCAGCCGATCGTCGTGGCGGAATTGGAGAAGCAATACAAAATCGTCATCGGCGTGCGCCGTTTGCTCGCCTGCAAAGAATTGGGCTGGAAAAAAATCCCTGCGTTGGTGTATCGCAACGAAACGCGAGAACAATTGCTCTGGCTGAGCTTGCAAGAGAAAGTCGGCGGCCGGCCATTGAACGCCATGGAAAAATCGCATGTGCTACAGCGCTTTGCGATTTTGTGGCATGGCGACCTCGATCGTCTGCAAAAAGAAATCTGCCCGCTCCTCGACATTCCCCCTACCATCGAAGCGGTCGAAACTTATCTTTTCTTCAAAGAAATTCATGAAAACCGCCAAGGCGATCTCGCCGCCGGACGCTTGACCCCGCAACACGTCGAATTGTTGCGGCCTCTGCGTCCGGAAGACCGGCCGGTGGCGGCGGAAAAGCTCTTTGGAGACTATCGCGTTTCATTGCCGCAGACGCGCGAAATGGTTGATAATATCTCAAGCTTGGCCGCGCGGGACGGCGTACCGGTGGCAGAGGTTTTTGAGCGGCCCGCCATCAAGGAAATTTTCGTCAAAGAAGATTGGACCCCGCGGCAGCGCGCCGGCCAATTGCGAACCTATCTCCAGCACGAACGTTTTCCGCGCCTCTCTGAGACCGAGGAAAAATTTGCCCAACTCGCCGAGCCTTTGGCGAAGCACAAAATCAGTATCCGTCCGCCGCGCTTTTTTGAAGGCAGCGAGCTGACACTTACTCTACGCGCTGGTGAGGCAGAGGAAGTCAGCACCGCCGTCGCTGCTATGCAAGACGCAACCAAGCGCGGCTTGTGGAAAAAGTTTTTTGCCTTGTTGCAAGCAGAAGATGTTTCGTAACTTATCTGTTGTAGTTTCAATTAAAGATTCTTTTGCAAAAGGCACGGCATGTTGGCTGTGCCTTTTCTTTGATCAATCGACGAGATGGGCGTGCATCCATCTCCGCACGGAATTGGTAAGGAAGATTGCCTCGGCGCGGCGCAAATCCTCCGGCCGTAGCACGCGCTCGCTGAGCTTGCCCAGCGCCAAAAGCTCGGCGCGAAACGTTCCTGCCAATAAACCGCATTCCACCGGCGGCGTGTAATCGTTGCCCTCCAATCGCACGACGAGATTGGCGAGGGTGGATTCCGTCAATTCGCCCCGCTCATTCACCAGCAGCACCTCATCACAATCCGGCCGCGAAGCTTTGCGAGTTTCATAAACTTTGCGATGGGTGGTTTTGTGAAACAAGAAAACATCGCGGCTATTGATCGGCTCGCGAGCGA
>JBOHQZ010000065.1:0-14257 GCA_050732275.1 bacterium | reverse complement strand
GTCGCAACGCCCGCTTGCAGATTGTTGAACAAATACGTGATCCGAATAACGCGCTCCGCCGAGGAATGAAACTTTTCGTAGCTCGATTCATCGCGGACGAACAAAACGATGATCAGATAGCAAGCGATGCCCACCGCCAAGCCGGCGATATTTATGAAAGAATATCCCTTGTGCTTGTGAAGGTTTCTCAGGGCGACTTTGAGATGGTTTTTGAGCATGAAAGGCTCCAGTATTCAGTGATCAGTTATCAGTGACCAGTGGTTTACTGCTCACTGAACACTGATAACTGATTACTGCTTTTTTACTCGTAGCGAAGCGCCTCAACCGGATTCGCCAGCGCGGCTTTGAGGGCTTGATAGCTCACGGTGACCAGCACGATGATCATCGCCAGAATTGCCGCGGCAAAAAAGATGGCGATATTCAAAGAAATGCGATAAGCATAATTTTGCAGCCAGCCGGACATGACGAAATAGGCCACCGGCCAAGCGATCAAATTGGCGATGCCGGCCAGCATCAAGAAGTTTTTCGAGAGCAGAAGGAAAAGCGCCGGGACCGAAGCGCCGAGCACTTTTCTGATGCCGATTTCTTTGGTGCGCTGCTCAACCATGTAGGAAGCGAGGCCATACAAACCGAGGCTGGCAATCAGGATGGCGATGATGGAAAAATAGCCGGACAACTTGCCGACGCGCTGCTCGGCGCGATACAAGTTGTCGTAATCTTGATCCAGAAAATTAAAATAAAACGGCGTGTCGGCATTGAATTTCTTGTACGTCTTTTCGACAAATTCGATAGTTGTCGTGAGATTTTCCGGCCTGGTACGCATCGCCATCGCGTAATATTGGCTGGGGAACCTCAACATCACCAGCGGCTCGATTTTCGTTCGAATCGGCTTGAAATGAAAATCTTTGACGACACCGATGATGGTGAAATCAGAAAGCCGCTTGCCAATGGGAGCTGCCATTCCCATCACCTTGACCGCCGTTTCATTGACAACAACGGCCAGAGAATCGGTTGAATATTCGCGCGAAAAAAATCTGCCTTCCGCCATTTCCATCTTAAATGTCTTCGCGTAATCATCATCGACGCTCAACATGTGCATCAACACCTCATCGGCAGGGTCCTTGCCTTCCCATCCCCAGTCCGAGCTCGAGTTGCCGACATACGTGGGAAGCTGGTTGGTTCGCGTAATGCCGGTAATATTGGGGTTTTTCAACAGCTCTTGTTTGGCGACTTCACTTTTTTTTCTGAACTCTCCGGCCATCCAGACATATCCGATGTTCTCCTTTTCAAGACCCGGATTTTTGTTGCGGATGTAATCCATCTGCCGCGACACCACGAGCGTGCCGATGATCATGATCACGGAAAGCGCGAACTGAAAAACGACGAGTATCTTTCTGAACAGCGAGCCGCCGGCCTGCGAGCTTCGGTTGTTTTTGAGCGTTGCGATCGGATGGAATGATGACAAGTAAAATGCGGGATAGCTACCGGAGATGATTCCGCACAGCAAAGCGATCGCGAAAAAGCCGAAAAACAGGTTGGTCTCGAGACGACTGAGCGACAAGGTTTTTCCGGCAAGATCGTTGAAGATCGGCAGCAGCGTTTCAGTTAAAACCAGCGCGGCAATAAAAGCGAGCAATGACAGGATAATCGCCTCGCTGAAGAATTGGTTGATGAGCTGATGTCGTTGCGCGCCAACGACTTTGCGCAGCCCGACTTCTTTGGCGCGCTTTTCAGAGCGGGCGGTCGCGAGGTTCATGAAATTGATGCAGGCAATGAGCAAGACAAAGATCGCGATCAGGGAAAATATTCGAACATATTGAATATCGCCGTGCCCGCCAATATCGGCGGTGTATTTGCCGGAGGAGTAGAGATGAATTTTGGTCAGCGATTGCAAATAAATCTCAGTAACGCTGTCTTTGTTGTTCTTTTGGATGAAGTCGATGATTTTTTTATCGACCTCCCGAGGCGGCGCATCTTTCTGCAGCAAGACATAAGTGTAGCACCAATTGGCGTCCCAGCTTTCCATCGAGTTGCCTAATTCCTGCAGATAAATAAAAGACGCCAGCAGGTCGTATTTCAAGTGCGAATTTTCCGGAATGTTTTTGATCACGCCGGTCACGAGAAAATCATCGCGATGGTTGATTCTTAAAACCTGGCCCACCGGTTCATCCGTGCCGAAATATTTTTCAGCCGCCTCTTCCGTCAACACGATCGAGTGCGGCTCGGATAATGCCGTTGCCGCGTTGCCTTTCACGAACGGGATGGTGAAGATTTCAAAAATATCGGGATCCGCAAACGCGATGCCTTCAGTAAAAATTTTGTCGCCCCTTTTGATCGGCATGCTATTGAAACTAAACCTTGTCGATTTGACGATTTCCGGAAATTGCGCTTTGAGCGCCGGCGCCAAAGGAGAAGGCGTAACCGCAACCGGAAAAACCTGGCCGCCGGCGTAATACTGGTTTTCCACCACGCGGTAAATATCATTGGCGTTCGCATGAAAGGCATCATAGCTCAGCTCGTGCTGCACCCATAAGAGAATGAGCATGCTGCACGTCATGCCGATAGCCAACCCGGTAATATTGATGAATGAATTTGCTTTTTGCCGGACGAGGTTTCGCCAGGTGATTTTGAGGTAATTTTTGAACATGGTCATCTCCAAACTAAAACGTAATTACGTAAAGCGTGAGGCGTAAAACGAAATGTTTTTTACGTATCACGTTTTACGTTTTATTCCTCATTTCCCGCCCAGCTCGAGCGCCATCATCGTTTTCCGATCACGCAGATAGAGCTTCGTGCCAACCAAAGTCGGAACTGTCCAAGCCGTGCTGCTCAACATCTCTGCCTTCGCGTGAACGTTCATGCCGGTTGGCATCATGGTGACGAGCGCCAGGGTGCCATCTTCGTCGAGAAGAATGAACTTGCCATCGGCGTAAAGAAAGGTCGCGCGGGCAAAGCCACGCTCTTGCCACGCCACTTTGCCGGTTTTGAGATCTACAGCCGCGATGAAGGCCGGCCCGAAATCCCCGCTCGAACCGTAGACATGGTCATCGACGCGAATAACGGTGCCAATATGCACGCGCATTCTGTTCGTGAACCACAGTTCCTTCACCGTGGTCTTATCGCCGGTTTTGGCCAATTGCAAGAGGCGACTGCCGCTGTTGTAGGCGGAAGAGATAAAGAGCAAGTTGTCACTGCCCCAAACCGGCGTGCTGATGTTGAGGCCCCATTCGGTTTTGTGAGGATGACTCCACAGCAGCCCGCCGTTGTTCGGATCAAGCCCGACGATCACTTCGCCGCCGAAAACGACCAATTGCTCCTGACCCTCAAGATTGATCAGAATCGACGAGGCCGGCGATAGCGAAAAGCTTTGGTTTTTCCACGCCACCTTGCCGTCTTGTTGATTGAAGGCCATGACGGATTGCTCGGCGCCGCCGACAGTAAAGATGACGGTGTTCTTGTACGCGATCGGGCTGCAAGTGTAGCCACGGCCGCTGGGCTTGGCGCCGAACTCCTTGACCAAGTCGTGGAACCAAATGACCTTGCCGGTCTGTTTGTCGAGCGCATGAATTTGCTTGTTCGTTCCGGAGGTAAAAATGCGATTTCCTGCCACTAACGGCGTGGCGTGCGGCCCAGCGCCGTACTCGAAATCCAATCCGGCGGTCAGTGAAGCGTACCGATATTCCCAAATCGTTTTGCCGGTGTTGGCATCAAGCGCAATGACAATTTCCTCCTCGCTTCTCTTGATTTTTGAGAGCAGACCAGCGGGCCGATACATCGTGTACAAGCGGTTGTCGTCGACAATAATGCTGGAGTGCCCCTCGCCGAGATCACGACTCCAGATTTGGCGCGGGCCGCTCGATGGCCACGACGTGGCCAAACCATTCGACTCCGCTTTGAAATTGCGATTTGGCCCGCCCCATTGCAACCACTGCTGAGCTTGTGCGAATGTAACTTCGGCTGTAAACAGAAAAGCAAATAGCGGGAGCCAATGACGGGCTCGCCAGCTAACGCTTGCGGTAGTCAATGAAAAGCTCATCGTCATACTCCGATTTAGGTTAGCAAATTAATTTTGCCACTATTCATAGCGCAGCGCTTCCACCGGATTCGCCAGCGCCGCTTTGATCGCCTGCGTGCTCACTGTCGCGAGCGCAATCAACAGTGCCACTCCGCCGGCGAGCGTGAACACCCACCAGCCGATGTCGATGCGATACGCAAAATCTTGCAGCCAATTGTTCATAACAACATAGGCAACCGGCCAGGCAATGACGTTGGCGATCAATACCAGCTTCAAAAAGTCTTTGGACAGCAGGCCCACAACGCTGGGGCCGGTCGCACCCAGAACTTTCCGAATACCGATCTCTTTCGTTCGTCGCTCCGTCGCAAAAGCAGCCAGCCCGAAAAGTCCGACACAGGCTATCAGAATCGTCAGGGCCGAAAAAATCAGGAACACCTGGCCGAGACGATAGGCCGATCGGTACTCGGCTTGGAGGCTTTCATCCAGGAAGGTGTACTCGAATGGAGTTGCGGAGACGAAAGACTTCCACTCCGATTCAAGCATCCGGATGGCGCCGTCGAGATCATCCGGCCGAACACGAACGACGAGGTATGATTCCGGAATCATGTAGGATTTCGATGATGAATGAAACAGCGCGAACGGCTCGATGGGCGAATACAGCGACAAGAAATTGAAATCCTTCATCACCCCGACGATGCGGTATTTGGCATGCCCGCCGCCGGGATAGACGATGGTCTTCCCGATCGGATCGGACAATCCGAGCGACCGAACCGCCGCCTCATTGAGGATCACGCTCGAGGCGTCTGAAAAGTCTTTTGAAAACCCGCGGCCTTCGATGATGGATATTCCTAGCGTAGAGAGGAAGTTCTCATCCGCGATGTAGGAGGTCAGTCCATGCGCCTCTTCTCCCTTGCCTTCCACTTTATAGCCATCGGTAAATTGCGAATTCGGCGGCATGCCGTTGGAGAGAGAAGCGCTGATGACCTGAGGATGATTCATCAAGGCATCCCGAAATGCCTCCGCTTTACTGCCGAGTCGATGGTTGTTGTTTGAGACCGCGATGACGCCTGTTCGCGCGAAGCCGAGATCTGCCTGCCTGATAAAATCCATCTGTTGTCCTACGAGCAGTGTACAAATAATGAGTCCAATCGTCATCGCGAACTGCGCGGCCACCAAAAAATTTCTCAGTCTCTTGCCTCCAGCCGGGGAGGCGAACGGACCCTTCACTGTTTGCGCCGGCCTGATCGATGACAGGTAAATCCCGGGGTAACTCCCGGAAACAAGCCCAACCACGACTGCGAGCAGGAAAATTGCTCCCGGCAGCCACAGGGGATCGAGAAGGTTGAACTCAAGCAACTTACCGGCGAGACGATTGAACGATCCCAGAAACATTTCCACAAGCAAGAGAGCAACCGGCATCGCCAGGAAGCTGAAGAGCATCGATTCGACGAGAAACTGAACCACCAGCGTTCTTCTCTGTGAGCCAAGCACCTTGCGAACTCCGATTTCCCTTGCCCGGCTCGCCGATCGGGCGGTGGCGAGATTCATGAAATTGATACAGGCAATGCCGAGAACGAAGATCGCAATGACACCAATGAGATACACCTGGGTCCGGTTGCCGATCGGTCCGAGTCTGTTGCCGATCGTCGAAGAGTCAAGATAGATGCCGGTGATGGGCTGCAACACGAAATCCCAGCGATCTCCGCTCTTGATCACGTCGTCGTACAAAAAACCTCCTCGCCTGGATGCTGCCGTTACGTACTTCCTGACGAGGCCATGGATTTTGGCATCGATGGACTCGGGAGTCGCGCCCTCCTGAATCTTCACATACGTGGCCATCTGCATCCAGACCCAGCTAAAGTTGCGCCAGGCGACTTCGGGATAGGACGCCATCGACGTGATCATGCTGAATTGGAGGTGAGAATTGCGGGGTGGATTTTGCACGACCCCGGTTACCCTGAACAAATTCTGGTATGTCCCGTAGAGGTCCCGCCGTTCCTCATCAATCAGAAGAATCTTGCCCATCGGCGAATCGCTGCCGAAAAGTTTCGCAGCGAGATCCTGCGTGAGCACCACGCTATTCGGTTCCTTGAGAGCAGTGGAAGCGTCTCCCGACAGGAGGGAGAAACTGAAGAGGTCAAAGAAGTTCGAATCAGCCGCCATCACGCCATCTTCATCAAAGAATTTGTCTCCGGAGCGAACGATCGCGTTTCGCATCGGGCGAAGGCGCGTTGCCGCTTTCACTTCCGGGAGGTTCTCCTTGAGGGTGGCGGCGAGAGGAGGCGGGGTTCCCGGTCCACCGCCTTCATTGCCGTTCACTTTGACATCCCAGTTAAGCCGGTACAGAGCATCGGCGTATGCATGAAATCGGTCATATCCGGTTTCATCGCGCACCCAGAGGAAAATCAGGATCGCACAGGCAAGACCTATCGCCAGCCCTCCGATATTGATGAGAGCGTACAACCGGTGCTTGAGAAGATTGCGAAAGGCGACTTTGAGATAGTTGTTGAGCATGTGTCATTCCATGGATTTAAAGTAGCAGCGGCACTAGCAGTGGCAGTAAAACTTTCGACTGCTACTGCAACTGCTTCTGCCTACTTTGTTCACTCATACCGCAGCGCTTCCACCGGATTCGCCAGCGCGGCTTTGATCGTTTGCGATCCTATCGTTGCGAGCGCCAGCGCCAGCGTTGACAAAATGCCGAGTCCGATAATCCACCAATAAAACGTCACGCGATTGGCAATCGCTTGCAGCCAAAGATTGTTGATCAACCAAGCCGCGGGGATGGCAACGACGATGGCCACGAGAACCAGCCTGACAAAATCTTTGGACAACAATAAAACGACTTGCGAAACGGTGGCGCCCAACACTTTGCGAATGCCGATTTCTTTGACGCGCGCTTGCATGCTGTAGCTCACCATGCCGAGCTGGCCCAGGCAGGCGATGATCAAAGCCAGACTCGCGGTTAATCCAATGATGCCGATCAAATCCTTGAAGTCGCGGTAATTCCCTTCCACCTGCTCATCGAAAAATTGATATTCGAAGGAATGAAAGCGGTCGAACTTCCGCCAGGCCGCTTCGAGAAAAGCCAACGCCGCGGCGCGATCATTTTCTCGAAAGCGGACGTTGGCGAAGCGAAATTGCACGGGATCGAATTGCAAGACCAGCGGGCCAATGGGCCGCCAGAGGAAATCGAACTGATAATCTTTCACCACGCCGATAATCCGCGCCTCGGGATTTTCCCCCACAACAATAATCTTGCCGACGGCATCCAACGGCGCGCCGAATCCGAGCTCGCGCACGGCTTGCGCATTCAAGATCACCGCTTGTTTCTGGTCGGTGGAAAATGCGGACGAGAAGTTTCTGCCGGCGACCAAAGTCAGCGCCAAATTTTCGATGAAATGCTCGTCGATGGATTGAAGAACGGCGGCAGTAAGCTCATCTGCTCCCTCGCGACGGATATTCGTGCGCGGCATGCCAAAGCTATCGCCAGGAATAAGCGAAGTCGCGGAGACAGTGGCGACGTGAGAACTGCGAGAGAGCTCATTCCTAAAGGCGGCATAAGGCATTTCGCGCAATGGAATGTTGATCACGTTTTCTTTATTGAAACCATATTCGGCCACGAAAAAAAATTCGGCCTGCCGATAAATGAGAATCGTGGAAACGATGAAAATCAGGGAAAAGGCAAACTGGACGACGATCAAAGCTTTGCGCAGCGTCAGGCCGGTGAACCCATTGCTCGCCGGCAGGCCTTTGATCACTTTGGCCGGCATGAGCCTTGACAAATACAGCGCCGGATATAAGCCGGCCAGCAGCCCAACCACGAGGCTGAAGGCAATAAAAATGAGGCTCGTCGTCGTGTCGGCGATAAAGTTCGGTGAGATTTGCATTTCATCGTTTCGCACCAGCAGCAAGCTATTCCATTGCGGCACCAGCCATTCGAGCAACAGGCACGAGATGAAAAGCGCGACGCAAATGAAAAGGATGGATTCGATCAGGAACTGCTTGATGATTTGCAGGCGCTGCGCGCCCACGACTTTGCGAAGGCCGATTTCTTTGGCCCGCTTGAGAGACCGCGCCACTGAGAGGCTGACGTAATTGACGCCGGCGCTCAACATCAAGACGAGAGCAAGACCGGCCAAAAAATACGCCGCAAAATTCGGCGTGAAATGTCCGATTTGATTGGAGAGCAGCGGGCCGAGATTGATGTCCGGCAGCGCCTGCAAGTGAAAAGCATAGCGGTTGGGGTTGCCGTCGGGATAGAATCTTGCGGCGATGGCGGCGAGATTGGTTTCCAAATCCGCCGCCGACGCGCGCTCTGCAAGCAAAAGATAGTTGTAGTAACGCGAGTGATTGTTCCAGTCTTCGAGAGCTTTGGGCAAGATGCCCTGATTTTCCAACGCCGGCAAGGTTGCGAAAGAAGCGAATACTTCGGATTTCAAATGCGTTTTTCCGGCGGGTTTCTGCAAGAGTCCGGTGACGGTAAAATCGCCGAGGCCTTCGAGGGCCAAAATTTTTCCGATGGGATTTTCCGCGCCAAAAAATTTGGCCGCGGTTTCCTGAGTGATGGCGAGCGAATTCGGCGCCGCGAGCGCTTTTTGCGGATCGCCGGCGATCAGCGCAAAACTGAAAATTTGAAACAAAGACGGCTCGGCCCAAAGCCCGCTAATCGCGAGACTCTTGCCGTTGTAAAGCGCCGTCGCGCTCAGCTTGCCGAGCCGTGCAATAGCCTCGATGTCCGGATGTTCGTGGCGCAACACCGCAGCCAAAGGCGCCGGCGAGCTGGCGAATGTTGTCGCCTTGCCGGTGGGCGCTGGACTGACCTCGGAAATGATCCGAAAAATGCGATCCTTTTGCTCGTGAAACTGCTCATAGCTCTTTTGCTCTTTGATGAACAAAATGATCAATAAGCTGACAGACATGCTCGCCGACAGCCCCAAGAGATTGATCAGCGAATATCCCTTGTGTCTGGCAAAAATTCTGAATGCGACTTTGAAGTAATTTTTGAGCATAGGCGATTCCAGTTATCAGTAATCAGTGTTCAGTCCATGTCATTAAAGAAGCGATTTGCCGAAAATCGTGTCCCGAAGGGACAGGTGACAATAGCCCCACAATTCATTGCGGGGAAACATCGCCCATCATTGCCTCACCAGTCCCGCACCGCGTGGCGCGCTGTCTGCGACAAGGGACGAATGAGAATGCGGTGGTCGTGATATTTGAAGCCGTCTTTTTCAATCGTCCCTTACGGGACTTGGAAACATTGTTATTTCATATTTCCCAGAGATAAAATCTCTGGGCTATTTTCACGCTGCCCCTATGGGGCAGAATCCTTACCTGCGAACTTAACGACATAAACTGATCACTCGTTACTACTTACTCGTAGCGCAACGCCTCAATCGGATTCGCCAGCGCGGCTTTGATCGCTTGCGTGCTCACCGTCAGCAACGCGATGATGAGAGCGATCCCGCCGGCGAGCGCGAACACCCACCACCCAATATTGATGCGATAAGCAAAATCTTGCAGCCACTTATTCATCGCAAAATAGGCAATCGGCCAGGCGATGAGATTGGCCGCCAAGACTAATTTGACAAAATCCTTTGAGAGCAATCCGGCAATGCCGGTGGCCGAAGCGCCGAGCACCTTGCGCACGCCGATCTCTTTGGTGCGGCGCTCGACGGTGAAGGAGGCCAGGCCGAACAATCCCAAGCAAGCGATGAAAATGGCGAGTGATGAAATATAGCCGAAAATTTCACTCATTTTTTGTTCGGCTTGATAAAGTCCGGCAAAATTTTCATCGAGAAAAGACATTTCGAACGCGACCCCTGGCGCAAAACGCTCGACAGTTTGTCGAATCGCCGCGATGGTTTCCGGCAGATTGTTGGCGTGCGCTTTGACCGCGATAAAACCGTAGTCGGGCAATACGCTCATCACCAAAGGCGCGATGGGTTGCCGCAACGATTGAAAATGAAAATCCTTCACCACGCCGATGATCGTGCCGATGAAATCCTTCGCTTTGGGATCGCGCACGAGGCGTTTGCCCAAAGCCGCTTCCGGCGATTCCCAGCCGAACGCTTTCACGGCCTCTTCGTTGATGATCAGCGCCAGATCGATAAGCCGGCCGTTCTCATCCCGCACGCCGGCATCCGTCGTCATCTCGCGCGAGAAATTTCTTCCGGCGATCACCTCGAGGCCGAACATCTCGATGAAATTATATTCGACCCAGCATTCGGCAATGCCTTTCGCCTGCTCGCCGGGAGCGCCGGCTTCGCCGTACACATCGCCGCCGCCGCCAAAACCGGGAAGCGCGGAGGCCGCGATCACATCGACGACTCCCGTTTGCTTTTTCAGTTCGTTTTTAAACGCCTGGTAATCCGGCATCAAAGCGCGCCCCAAGGTGGGCGGCAACACCATCACCTGCTCCTGATCGAATCCCAACTGATAATTCCGCATGAACGAGAGTTGTTTGTACACGGTTAGCGTCGCCACGATGAGAAAAACGGAAATGGCGAATTGAAAGACGACCAATCCTTTGCGCAACCTCTGCCCTTTTGTGCTGCCCGCATCCGCCCGCAACATCGTCACCGGCTTGAAGCGCGACAGCAAGAAGGCGGGATAACTGCCAGCCAACAAGCCGGCGAACAATCCGATGCCGGCGATGCCGAGCACGAGCGGAATAATGTCCGCCGTCTCTCGCACAAAAGTTTTGCCGAGATATTGATAAAAAAACGGCAGGATGATTTCTACCAGGCCCAGCGCCAAGAGCAGGGCGATAAAACTGATGAGCATCGACTCGCCCAGAAATTGTTTGATGAGCTGCCGGCCCTCGGCGCCCACCACTTTGCGCATGCCCACCTCTTTAGCCCGCCGCGTCGCGCGCGCGGTCGAAAGGTTGGTGAAATTGATGCAGCCGATACAGAGAATAAAAAACGCCACGAGGGAGAACATATAAATCTTGTTCTGGTCTCCCACCGGCGCCAGTTGGCCGCCGAAATTTCCGCCCAAATAAATTTCCGGCAGCGGTTGTAGAAAAGCGTTGTAGTAAAATCCTCGCGCTTTAGAGGCTTCGTGTACATGGCGCTCCAAAAAATCAGGAAGCTTGGCCGCGAGCGTGACTGGTTCAGCACCTTCTTTCAACAGCAAGTAGGTATACGTCATCCGCCAGCGCCACCACCCAAGGTTCAAGACGTTACCGGTCGTCACATCTTCTCCGTAAACGTCGTTGAGATCGACGAACGAGAGCAGAAAATCCGCAGTGAAATGAGACCGGCGCGGAATATCCTTCATCACTCCAGTGACCTTGTAGTCAAGGGTTTCATGAGTCAGCCGCCCGCTTCGGTCACGGCGCTTGGGATCGACAATCAAAATTTTTCCGACAGGATTCTCTTGACCAAAATATTTCCGCGCCATGCTTTCAGAGAGCACGATTGATTTCGGCTGTGCCAATGCAGTCTCCGCGTTACCTTGCCGCAGGGGCCAACTGAAGATTCCAAAAACGCTGGGATCAGCGTAAAGCAGTCGGCTCTCGCTGAACGTGGCTTCGCCGTGGCGAACCTCCCACGGATCGTTCGGCGAAGTGATGGAAGAAAACCGCACGTAATCGGCGACCTCGGGATACTCTTGCTTCATCGCCGGTCCCCAAAGAAAAGGAGAGTCAGCGACGATATCTTCTTCTCCAGTTGACATGAGCACTGCGCGGTTGGAAATTCGGTATATCCGATCCCCGCGCTCATGATAGGTGTCGTATTGCACCTCGTCTTGCACGAAGAGCAGAACCACGATGCAGCAGGCCATGCCCACGGCAAAACCGGTGAGGTTGATGAGCGAATACGCTTTGTGCCTCAGCAGATTGCGGAAAGCGATTTTGAGATAGTTTTTGAACATTTTTGACTCCAGTTTTCAGTGTTCAGTTATCAGTGATCAGTTGTCTCTGAATACTGATCACTGGTTACTGATTACTTCTTTATTCATATCGCAGCGCCTCGACCGGATTTGCCAGCGCGGCTTTGATGGCTTGCGTGCTCACCGTCAGCAGCGCGATGAGCAACGCCAATCCGCCGGCGAGCGCAAACACCCACCAGCCGATCTCGATGCGATAGGCAAAATCTTGCAGCCATTTATTCATGGCGAAATAAGCAAGCGGCCAGGCGATGAGATTTGCCGCCAAAACTAATTTGACAAAATCCTTTGAGAGCAATCCGGCAACGCCGGTGATCGAGGCGCCGAGTACTTTGCGAATGCCGATTTCTTTGGTGCGCTGCTCCGCCGTAAAAGCCGCCAGTCCCAATAAACCCAAACAGGCGATGAAAATACTGAGCAGGGCGAAGAAGCCGATCGCCCGTCCCCAAGATTCTTCGGTGCGATAGAGCCGGTCGAAAGTATCGTCGAGGAAAAAATATTCAAACGGCGACTCCGGAAAGAAACGCTGCCACGAACGTTCGAGGCCGGCGAGAGTCTCACCGATATTCTCCGGACGCAGCTTGACGGAGATGTAGAAATACCAATACGGCTTGATCATGAAAATGATCGGCCGCACTTCGTGGTGCAACGACTCGAAGTGAAAATCTTTGACCACGCCGATAACCTGCCCATTGCGTTTTTCAAACGGCAGACTCGGCGAACCCGTGGAAAATTCCGCTTCAAATCTTTTTCCAATGGGAGAAGGCCAATTCAGCGCGCGCGCCGCCGCTTCATTCAACACAAAAGCCTGCGTCGAATCGGAAGAAATTTCTTTGGCAAGATTGCGGCCCTCGAGCAGTTGCAATCCGAACGTCGTTAAGAAATCGGCGTCGACGGAAACGGCGGTAATCGGCCACGGTTCGTTAGAGCCGTTGGGGTTTCCTCCTTCCGGCTTCGCAGAGATCGTAATGTTCAATTGATTGGAGGGAACGTGCGAAGAGACCGCGACTTGCAACACATTCGGGTCTTGGAGAAATTCAGTTTTGAGCGGCTCGGGATTGTAGCGAATCTTGCGCGCGTGCGGAATCACCAAAACTTGTTCGCGGCCGAAGCCGAGGCGCTTGTTTTTGACATAATCCATCTGTTCGAAAATGACCAGCGTGGCGATGATCAAAAGAACGGACATGGCGAATTGCACCACCACCAACGCTTGGCGGGAAAAAGATTTTTTCCCCATGCGCGAGTTGTTGCTCTTCAAGGCGATGAGAGGCCGCAAGCCTGAGAGCAAGAATGCCGGATAGCTGCCCGCGAGTATGCCAACGATCAATGCCAGCGCCGCCAAACTGAACAACAAGATGAGATCATCACGATAGTCGAAGGCCAACGGCTTTTGCACGAAATCACTGAAATACGGCAAAGAAATTTCGCTGAGAAACAGCGCCACCATCGCTGCCAGCAGCGCCAGCAGAATGGCTTCGCCGAGAAATTGCTTGATGAGCTGCAGCCGGTGCGCGCCGGAAACTTGGCGGACGCCAATCTCTTTGGCGCGGCTGATGGCGCGTGCGGTTGCCAAGTTCATGTAGTTGATGCACGCGATTCCCAAGATCAGCGCGGCAATGATGGCGGCGATGATCAAATAGCTCCGGTCGCCGTTCGCCTCGATCTCGCCGCTGAGATGGGAGTGCAGATGAATATCCGTGATCGGCTGCAGATGGCTGAGCACATTTCGATACTCGCGCGCTTTTTCAGTGCCCAGATGCCTGGCGACAAATTCCGGAAACTTTTTCTCAAACTCACGCGCCGCGAGATTCTCCGGAAGCAGCACGTAAGTTTGCGAATAGGTAGCCGACCAGTCCTCGAAGAAAAACTTCGGCCACACGGCTTCGGCGGTGGCAAAAGAAACGAGAATATCGAAAGTAAAATGAGAATTCGCCGGCACATTTTTGAGAACGCCGGTGATTTGCAAGTCGTAATATTTTTCACCCCAATGCAACGACAGTTGCTTGCCGACGGCTTCTTCTTCGCCAAAATACTTTTGGGCAATTTCCTCAGTGATGACGGCGGCAAAGGGCGCAGTCAAAGCGCTTTTAGGATCGCCGGCGAGCAGCTCGAACGAAAAGATCTGCAGCACTTCGGCGTCCGCCCAGAACAGGCGTTTTTCGTAGAATTGCTTGTCGCCGTGCCGCAGCAGCGAGGGTTGGCGATCGCAGCGAAAGCGCACGGCTTGAATCTCGGGAAAATCCTGATTCAATTGCGGCGCCAACTTGAAAGCCGTGGACGCGGCCTCGCTGCGCACGACGCGATAAAGCCGCGCCGCATTTTTATGATACTTGTCGTAGCTCAGCT